>CALGNW010000001.1 GCA_937958345.1 uncultured Neomegalonema sp.
CCAACATTTCTTTGAGCATTACAAAGACCTGGAAACGAGAAAATGGGTCAAAATTGCCGGTTGGGGAGACGCGAACGAGGCACGACGGCTCATTACCGAAGCAATCGAGCGCGCGAAAGGCTCCTGATCCTCGTAAGGCAGGATGTAGATCAAGGACTGTAAATCGTTAACAATTTCAACAGATTAAAAGTTTGGCGCTGCATATTATATTTCTCACAGCGCCAATCCAATTTCTTCTAAACGCGGCCTTTGCCGTTCAGGCGCATGACGAGGCTTGACGTGTCCCAGCGTCCGCCTCCCATTTTTTGAACATCCTCGTAAAAGCCGTCGACTGTTTTTGCGACAGGCAGTTCTGCGTTAATTGTTTCGGCATGTTCGAAACAAATTCCCAAGTCCTTGCGCATCCAGTCCACGGCAAATCCCTGATTGTCCTGATAAGCGCCGTCCAGAACCCATTCAAACCGGTTGCTCATCTGCCAACTTCCAGCAGCACCGCCCGAGATCGCGGCCACGACCTTGCGGCCATCGAGACCTGCCTTGTTAGCGAACTCGAGCCCCTCGGCTAACCCCTGCACAAGCCCCGCAATGCAGATTTGGTTGACCATCTTACAAATTTGACCGGCTCCCGCTTCGGGGCCGATATGAACAATCGCCTTTGCGTAGCAATCCATAATCGCCTCGGCCTTGCCGAAAGTTTCCGGAGCCCCGCCGCACATAATTGCAAGCTGGCCGTTCTCGGCACCGGCCTGACCGCCCGATACGGGGGCATCAACAAACCCGCAACCTTTGTCAGCGGCTGCCTTGGCGAGCTCCTGCGCTACTGCGGCAGACGCTGTCGTATGATCGACAAATATGGCTCCGGGTTTAAGGCCGTGAAACGCGCCGTTCTCGCCGGTCGTCACGCTGCGTAAGTCATCATCATTGCCAACGCAGGCCATGACGAAATCGCAGCCCTCGGCCGCCGCCGCGGGCGTATCAGCCAACGATCCATTATATTCGGCGACCCATTTCTCCGCTTTAGCGCGTGTCCGGTTATAGACCGTGGTGTCGTGACCCGCTTTTTGCAAATAGCCGGCCATTGGAAAGCCCATAACCCCCAGCCCGATGAATGCGACTTTCGCCATTTATTCGCTCCCTTAAAGCCACCCTTGCGCGCCAGGCTTGACACTGTACGCTTATCGCGGCGAAACCTCTGATGGAACACACGATGGCATTGGTCCACGCTGCGTCAAGTGGAACCGTATAAATGAGAGGCAGTCGGCAATGACAGGCGTTTGGCAGTGGTTTATGCGCGCTGTGATTGCGGTTACTTTGATCGGTGTGGTCGCCGCCGGAATCGCCTATTGGTTTGCATCACGCGCCATTCCCGCGATGCAAGGCAGCGTAAAACTCGCGGGAATTGAGTCCGACGTTGAAATCATCCGCGACGCATTCGGTGTACCGCGCATCCTCGCACAATCCGAAAAAGATGGCTTGTTCGCACTGGGGTATGTTCATGCCAGTGACCGGCTTTGGCAAATGGATGTCGCAAGACGCCTGACACAAGGCCGATTGGCCGAACGGTTCGGAGAACGTGCGGTCGCGACCGACCGTCTCATGCGCGCCCTCGATCTGGATGGCCATGCCGAACGCAGCCTCGCCGCACTCGAGCGCGATACATTGTCTAAGCTGGAAGCCTACGCAGCCGGTGTGAATGCGCGGATCGACGAAATCGGGAGCGCGAGCAAGGGAGGGGTCGAGTTCTCCGTCTTCGGTTCGGAGTTGGACCCTTGGAAACCCGCCGATTCACTGTCCGTGCTCAAGGGAATGGCTTTTCAGATTTCGATGCCGTCGCTGCTGAACGAAAGCGCCCGGGGACGATTGAGTCTTGCGCTTGAACCTCATCAAGTCCGCGATTTGTTTCCCGAATATCCGGGAAAGGGCGTCGACTCGCTGCTGTTGCCGGAGGAGGAGGATGCGCGGGCGCCATGGCCGGTTCAGCAGTTTGCGCGCCCCGGTCGGAATGATGCCCGGCCAATGCCAACTGAAGCGCGGGCAAGTTCGATTGAATTACCGAAAGATCAGGCGCTTGGTTTTCTGGGTCTTGACGATCCGCGCATGGCCGGAGCTTCGAGTGCTTGGGCAGTCGATGGATCCCGGACCGCGGGACGAGCACCCTTGTTGGCATCCGATCCGCACCTGCCGCTGACAGCACCTTCGGTGTGGCATCCGGCACAGGTTTCAGCGCCGGGCTTATCTGTAATCGGCGCAACGCTGCCCGGCATCCCCGCCATAGCCTTCGGACGCAACGCGGATATCGCATGGGGCTTAACGGCGACCCAGTTAGACGATATCGATATCTTTATCGAAAAACTCTACGGCGACGAGCCGAGCCGGTACGTCGGTCCGCGCGGGCCGCTCCTGTTCGATATCCGAAAGGAAACCCTGAAGGTCAAGGGCGCTCCCGACATCGAATTGACGCTGCGCAAAAGCCGCCACGGTCCGGTGATTCCCCTGGAAACCGCGGGCCTATCGGCGGTTACCCCTCCTGAGCATGTCGCAACCATCGCCTGGACCGCACTTTCTGACGATGACACATCAATCGAGGCCCTGATGGCCTTGAATCGCGCGGGGGCGACAGAGGCCGCAATTAATATTGCCGGACAGGTCGTTGCGCCTGCACTGAACCTTGTAGTTGCCGACAAAGAGAATGTCGGTATTGCCGTAGCGGGGCGCGTCCCTCTGCGTCGTATCACAGCGCCGTTTCAGGGGCGTTTGCCGGCGCCGGGCTGGACAGACCGCAGTGACTGGATGGGCTGGGTGCCAGAAGATTCGTTGCTTCGTCTGATCGAGCCCGAGAGCGGAGCAGTCGCAAACGCGAATAACCGCATCGGTGACGCGCCCTTTCCGCGCCATTTGTCCTATGACTGGGATGCACCCTACCGCATCAACAGGATCACAAAGCTTATCAACGGAAGGGCCGCACATTCGCTCGAGAGCTTTAAGGCGATGCAGTCGGATACGCTTTCGGGGACGGCGCGCGCGATATTGCCGCTGATCGGCGCGCCGCTGTGGGACAAAAAGCAACCGGACGATGCGCACCGATTACGGGAAAGTGCCCTGCTGCGACTGCGCCTTTGGAACGGCGAAATGGACGAGCATAAAGCGGAGCCGCTTATATTCTCGGCTTGGCTCGACGCGCTGATCTCGGGGTTGGTTCAAGATGAACTCGGCGCGCTTTCAAGCAGCTATCGCGGACCCCGACCGCTGTTTTTGGAGCGTGTTTTCAAGGACATAAACGGCGCCGGAATGTGGTGTGACGATACAAAAACCGGCGATATCAACGAGACTTGCAATCAGATTGCAGCATCCGCGCTCGATCAGGCTTTGGAGCGGTTGAGCGATATTTATGGCGAAGATGACCGTGCCTGGCGTTGGGGGCAGGCTCATGTCGCAGTGCATCGTCACGCCACGCTCGGCGAGGTCGCGACAAAAGTATTCGGGGTGCGGCTGGGTCTGGATCGTTTCGTCAATATTGTTCAGGAGACGAGCGGCGGCGACGACACGCTAAATCGAGGAGCGACGGCACATACAGGGCGCAATCCGCACCGCAACGTACATGCTGCAGGGTATCGGGGGGTATACGATTTCTCTGATCTTGACCGGTCCCAATTCATCGTTTCAACAGGCGCGTCCGGCCATCCGTTATCCGAACACTACGCCAATCTTGCACCGCTGTGGCGGATTGGCGAGTACATGCCGATGTCGCTTAACCGCGCCGATTTCGAACCGGGCGCGATTGGAACGTTGAGACTGACGCCCGCAGGGGCAATTTCGGCTGAATAAATTCCGCGAGAATTATAGACCTTGATCCATTCCCTGTTGTCGGTAATTCTTTGTGACCATGAGTAAAACGATACAGTTGGGGCTTCAATGGAACCGAAAATTTGGGTTTTCTTTTACGGTGCCTATATCAATCCTTCCGTGTTGCGCGAAATTGAACTGATCCCCGAAGAATACCGTGTGGCAACGCTCGGCGGCTTTCGCCTGAACATCGCTCCGACAGCGACGTTGTCCCGCGAACCCGGAAGCACCGTTTGGGGAACCATCGCGACGGCGACGCACGAAGAGCTGCGGCGGCTTTACACCGAACACGCAAAAATCTTTCTCGGTGGCGAGTACTTTCCGCGTGCTGTGACGGTCACCGATCTGAATGACAATATCATCCCGGCGCTTTGCTATATCTGCGATGATATGAAACCCGCCCCGGCGGCCCCGGACTACATCGAGCAAATCGCTCGCCCCGCCGAGGAATACGGTTTTCCGAAAGAGTATGTTCGCATGATCCGTAACTTCAGTACCGCATCAGGATAGTGTTCTGATAACCTTCATTATATCAGGTCGAAATGGCGGTGTTGGCGGCATCACGGATCGCTTTGATATTACTTCCGTAAACTTCGGCAGCATCGACTGACCCACCCTTAAAAACGGCTGATCCGGCGACCAGTACATCTGCCCCGGCAGCCGCGACCAGCGGAGCCGTGTCTGGTGTGACGCCTCCGTCGATTTCAATGTGAATTGGGCGGTCACCGATCATCGCTCTCAGACGGCGTACTTTTTCGATTTGCGAGTGGAGAAAACTCTGTCCGCCAAATCCGGGATTGACAGTCATCACGCATACCAGATCGATTTTATCCAGCAGGTATTCGATCTCTGTCTCAGGCGTAGCCGGATTCAAAGCTATTCCGGCCTGACAACCCAGATCACAAATCGCCCCGATGGTTCGGTCAAGATGGCTGGTGGCCTCGGCATGTACAGTGAGACGGTCGGCCCCCGCCTTGGCAAATGGTTCAAGGAACCCGTCGGTTGGTTCGATCATCAAGTGCACATCCATCACGGTTTTGACGTGCGGTCGAATTGCCGCGACGAGCGGCGGACCGAACGTCAAATTCGGTACGAAGTGCCCATCCATCACGTCGATATGCACCCAGTCGCAGCCTTGCGCCTCGATGGCCCGGCACTCTGCGCCAAAATTCGCGAAGTCCGCGCTCAAAATTGACGGTGCAATCTTGATGGCTCGATCAAATGACATTGAGAATCCCCCGAAAGTCTGTCCGGCAAGCAAATCCGCTGGCGGTCACGGGGAGATAAGGCAGGGAAAATGCTCGAGTGCAAGCTCAGTCGGCAATATCCACTGCAGCGTAAGTTTCAGCTGCGATGATCGCCAATCGCAAGCGCGCGTGATTCTCGGCATAAAGCGGGAAAACACCGCGATACTGCATGATGAAAGCGCGCTGCATGGATGGCACTGTTCCGCGCGAGAACATCGGTTTTCTAAGAACGGAAGCGGTGATCGCTTCATGATAGCGCGACTCGACGAATTCCTCGTCGAGCGTTTCACTCATCCACCCTTCGCGAATATGGTCTGATGAGACTGCATCCAACTCGTCGCCCTGTGAAAGGACGTAAAAATCAACGACGCCATCTACTTCGACGGGTTCAACGTGGCGGACCCAACGAAGCAACTGACGCACTCCGGGCTGTGCCAAAAGCACGAGTTCATCGGGTAAAAGATGACCCTTCCGAAATTCGTCATACCAGCCGGCGAAAACCGATACCGGATGATTTTCGGGTAATGCCTCGCGTTCGAGAGGCCTCAGACCAAAAGTTTTCTGAGGTTCAACTGGCGTGTCGACGGTTATCAAAGCAGACATTTATAGCCCCGGGTAAAGAAAATCCGCAGGATATAAAGTAAGCGTTAGCTGCTAATGGGAATTTAATGCGTGTATAGAAATATGAATACACATTTTAAGTAAATTGCCGCTCCCTTGTTCAGGAAACGGCAATCTCTCCGGCTTTAGCCGCGGCCCATGAGGCCCTTAAGAATGCCGCCGACGCCCGTAAGAGCTCCGCCGCCAACAGCGCCAAGTCCGGCTGTTTTCACCATACCCATAATGTCCATCGACCCGGCAGTTGCCGCCGCATCGGTAGCAACTGATGGATCGATTGCGCCGCCCGTAAGCCCGCTAAGCAGTCCACCTGCACCTGCACCGCCAACAGCACCGGCAATGGTGTTACCCAGACCGCCCATGCTGAGGCCTTTTGAAAGCATGCCCATTACGTTGCCGCCCAACAGGCCGCCGATAGCAGAAATAATCAGTGAAAGACCCATGTCCCTCTTCCTTTCACAAAACTCAAATATCCCCGTGAATACCGGTTTTGATTTCCGATCACAGGGAAGCGCACCCTTCGAGGACGCGCCAGATGGTATTAATATTAAATTAATGCGAACACTAAGCAAATCGTATCGGATCGAGGAAAGCATGCCCATTGAGCCTAATGAACAACAGCCGTCAAAGCTGCACCTGATCAAGCTGAGCGTCGGGTCGGAAAGCGTTGAAAGCCTTATTGAATGGCAGGCCGCACGGTGTGCCGAACGGGCAGCGGTTGGAGGGGACTCAAGGCCACGTCATGTAACACGCATGACGCCTAAACGAGGCGATGAATTGCTCGCAGGCGGATCAATCTATTGGGTAATAAAGCGATTCATCGTTGCCAGACAAACGATTGTGGGACTTGATCCTGTAACCGGACACGACGGCGTTGCCCGATGCGCGATCATTCTCGGGACCGACATCATACGAACCGAACAGCGACCGAAACGGCCTTTTCAAGGCTGGCGCTATCTCAAGCCGGAGGATGCGCCGGGCGATCTGACGGAGGATGGTGAAATTCTGTCAGAAATGCCGGGTTCTATGCGCGAAGCTCTTTCATCGTTCGGTGTACGCTGATGAGCGGCGAAATGGACCTTGGGCGCATGCTGCGAACCCTCGAACCGGCTTTGGATCCGCGTCAGTTCAGCTTTTCGACGGACCCGACAATGACACTCGCCGAGGCGGCGGCTTTGTCCCCTCTCGGTATCTTCACCGAGGCAGAAGGGTTGACACTGATCCGTGAAGGCGGGGAAGGGCCGTTTTTTTCGATGATTTCCCTGAGCGTACATTCCAGTTTAGAGGCGGTTGGACTGACGGCTGCAATCTCCACGGCGCTTTCCGACGCCGGAATCAGCGCGAATGTTGTTGCCGCCTTCTATCACGATCACGTCTTCGTCGCTGAGGCCGACGCTGTGGCCGCCGTCGCGGTTCTGCGAAAGCTGGCAAACGGCGACGACACTGCATCAGGGACCGTATAAGTGGTAAAAGAACCGGAAGCCCTTTTGCGGGCGATGTTTGACGCCGCTGTCGCCGCAGCAGACCCGATGATCTGTGTTCCGCCAAACCTGCCCGAGCCTCCCAAAGGCCGCATGATCGTCGTCGGCGCAGGTAAGGCATCCGCCCGGATGGCCCAAGCCGTTGAAAAAAATTGGTCCGGTCCACTCGAGGGAGTTGTCCTCACGCGCTACGGTCATGGCGCGGCATGCGAAAAAATCCGCATCATCGAGGCATCGCATCCGGTACCGGATGAGGCGGGTGTATTAGGCACATCCGAGATTATCGAGGCCATATCAGGCCTGACAGCGGATGATTTGGTTCTGGCGCTGATTTCGGGCGGAGGATCGGCACTTTTGACCGCACCGGCGGGCAAGATCACATTAGGCGAAAAACGCGCCGTCAATCAGGCATTGTTGAAATCAGGCGCCGCGATTGGTGAGATGAACACCGTCCGAAAGCACCTGAGCGCGGTTAAAGGCGGCGGGCTTGCTGCTGCTGCCTATCCCGCAAGTGTGGTCGCGTTGTTGATTTCCGATGTTCCGGGCGATGATCCCGCCGTTATCGCATCGGGTCCTACGGTTGGAACACAGACGACGCCGGAGGACGCGCTCGCGTTGCTGAAGCAGTACGAAATAGAAATTTCCCCGTCTGTATTGGCTTATTTGCAATCCCCGAGCGGGCCACCGAGAACCGATGACACGCGGCTTTCGCGGGTTGAAAACCGCGTCATTGCTGCGCCGCAACTTTCGCTGGAGGCCGCAGCAACTGTTGCACGGGATGCCGGAGTTACCCCGTTAATTTTGGGTGATGCCATCGAGGGCGAATCCCGCGATGTCGCAAAGGTTCACGCGGGGATAGCCGCACAAATTGTCCGGCATAGGCAACCCTTGCCCTCGCCTTGTGTCCTGATATCCGGCGGCGAAACCACGGTAACGGTGCGCGGCGAAGGTCGTGGAGGCCGCAATGTCGAATTCTGCCTCGCGCTTGCGCTCGCGTTGGGGGGGGCAGATCAGGTCTGGGCCATTGCCGGAGACACTGACGGGATAGACGGTGCAGAGGAGATTGCCGGAGCGGTGGTTTCGCCGAAAACGCTCGCCATTGCAGAGGGACTGGGCATAAATGCAGTGGCCGCTTTAGCAAGAAATGACGGACATACTTTCTTCGAAAGCATAGGAGCGCAGGTGATTACCGGACCGACGCTGACGAACGTGAACGATTTTCGCGCTGTTCTAATCAATGATCCGCATCAACCGTAACCTCGACGAGCCCCTCCCTGAACCTTGTCGAATTCTGGACGTAATGCATCGCCGTCGCTCTGAGCCCTGCCATTTGCGCCTCGCTCAGTTCCTTCACGATTTTCGCGGGCGCACCTAATGCCATCGAGGCGGCAGGAATTTCCTTGCGCTCGGGTACAAGAGCGTTTGCCCCGATTAACGCGCCCTGCCCGACCGTCGCGCCATTCAGCACAGTCGCGCCCATACCAACGAGCGCGCCCTCGCCGATCGTGCATCCGTGGACAATGGCAGCATGCCCGAGGGTCACATCAGCCTCAAGCGTCAGCGGAAAGCCGGGATCTGAGTGCAAAACGCAGCCATCCTGAACATTGCAACGCGGACCGATGGTCACCTGCTCGTTATCCCCGCGAATAACAGCATTGAACCAGACGCTCGCACCCTCCCCGAGCACGACATTGCCAATGATAACCGCGCCGGGTGCGATCCATGCCGTCGGATGAATTTTCGGTTCGACCCCGTCCAGTGCATAAATCGGCATGTCCGCTCCTCTGATGGCTTATTTCGCAAGCCTGTTTTACGTGACACGCATTAGTGCGGATCAGAGCCTCCGTAAAGGCGGCTTATCCGGTCCGCAATTCGACACTCCGGAACCGCTAACACCAGATATTTAAGAAAATTTAACCGATCAGGCCAGAGATGCGACGGTGCAGCACTTGTGATTAC
>CALGNW010000002.1 GCA_937958345.1 uncultured Neomegalonema sp.
GCAGCATCGACTGGCTCATTCCTCAGCCGCCGTTCCATAGGGGTCGGCGCGCAGGGCGAGGATGACCGCGCCGATTGCCAATCCGGCAAACAGCACTGTCAGGCATGTTTTCAACAAAAAATAACCCGGCAAACCGCCATAAGTCGGCGAGCTTTCAAGCACCGCCCATGACCGCCGGGTCGTTCCCCATGACGTCCATGCCGCGTATCCCATCGCAGGCGCGAGCAAACCAAGCAGCGCGATGCGGTCAACCAAATGGCGGCGGCGCGCGGACCAGCCCGCGTAAAAAACATCGACCCGCACCGAGACATTGCCGAACAGAACAGCCAGCCCCGGAAACACGACGGAAAGAAAGAAGAGATAGACCAGCAGATCGAGCGCCCACGGCCAGCCGAATGAAAAGACATACCGCAGGGCAACAACGAGGGTCTGCGCCAGCAGGAGCGCAATGATGCAATAGCCGCCCCCCGACTTGAGGATATTTACAATCCGCGTGATGCCCTGTCCCATGCCGCCTCCCCGCTGCAGTTGAGGTTGCGACCGTCTCTGTAATTAGTCAAACTAAAATCATAATTAGAAAGACCGGCGCCGCGCCCCATCAGTGCCCGAAATACGCGGCGGCGAGGCGCTCGTCATTCGCGAGATCTTCGGGGCGGCCCTCGGCAACGAGGCGTCCTGTTTCCAGCACATGCACCCGCTCGGCAAGGCTGAGCGCGAAGTTTGCGTTTTGCTCGGTGATAACAACCGTCAGCGAAAATTCATCGCGCAGGCGGCGCAGCACATCCGCAATCTCGAGGCAGACCTTGGGGGCGAGGCCGATGGTCGGTTCGTCCACCAGCAACAGGCGCGGGCTGCTCATCAAAGCGCGGCCCAGCGACACCATCTGACGCTCGCCGCCCGATTGGGTCGAGGTCTCTTGCGTTTCCCGCTCGGCAAGACGCGGGAACAGTTTGTGGATTGCGGCGAGGTTTTTGCCGATGTCATCGCGCGCCGTATACGCACCCACCAGCAGATTATCGCGCACCGTCATAAAGGGAAACAGGTTGAAGCGTTCCGGCCCGTAACCGATGCCGCGTGACACAATCTCTTTCGTCTTGCATCCGGTGATTTCCGCGCCGTCAAAACGCACGGCGCCGGTCGTTTTCGTCAGGCCCATAATGCTGTCGAGCAGAGTGGATTTACCCGCGCCATTCGCGCCGACAACGGCGATGATGCTGCCCGCACCGACGCTGAGGCTGACCTCGTGGAGTGCCTGTGCCTTGCCGTAAAATGCCGACAGCTTGTCAATTTCCAGCAATGCCATCAGGCAGTCCCCAAATATGATGCGCGGACCGCGCCGTCGGCCATGACAGCATCGTAACTGCCGTCGGCAATCAGCGTGCCCTGATTGATGGCGACAACACGGTCCACCAGCGGCTCCAATGCTTTCAGGTCGTGGCTGACGATCAGAAACGTCATCCCCTCGCCCCGCATTTTCTGGATAACATCCGAGATCATCGCGATTTCACCGACCGTCAGGCCCGCGAAAACTTCGTCGAGCAGCATCAGGCGCGGTGCGGTCGCCAGCGTGCGCGCCATCTCCAGCTTACGCAAATCGCCCATCGACAGCTCGGACGGCAGGCGGTCCAGTTGATCCTCGGAAAAACCCACCGCCAGCGCCAGTTCGAGCTCGCGCGCGGGATCGGGACCGACCGAGATCATCTGCCAGACGGAATCCGGCATCAGACCGACGCGGATATTCTCGGCCACCGACATATCGGCAAAGGGGCGCGGAACCTGATAGGTGCGGCTGACCCCCGCACGGATGCGGGCAGGCGTCGAGAGTTTCGAGATTTCGCGGCCATCGAGTGCAATTGTCCCTGCGGTCTGCCGATGCTCGCCCATGATCTGGCTGAATACGGTTGTCTTGCCCGCGCCGTTCGGACCGATCAGGCCGACAGACTCGCCCGGTTCGACGGTGAAGGTCAGATCGTTGGTCGCGACAAGGCCGCCAAAGCGTTTGACGAGGTTTCTGATTTCCAGCTTGGCGCTCATGTGGCCCTCCGCAATTTGGAAAGGCTTTGGCGGACAAGTTCGAAAATACCCTTCGGCTGGATCATATAGAGGACCAGCGCAACGCCGCCGTAAATCAGATACCGCTCGGCCCCCGGCAACCACGGGCGCAGATATTCCAGCAAAAATGTCAGGAAGAACGCGCCGATAATCGGACCGATGGTTGTACCCGCGCCGCCGATGAGGGCGGCAACGATGATCGTGAAGACAAAGTTGATGTCGAACAGGGCGCGCGGGGCGATCGAGCCAAGGTAATGCACGTACATCGCGCCGCCCAATCCGGCGAGCATCGCGCTGAACAGAAACGCGACCATCTTGAGCCGTGTAACCGACAGGCCCGAACCGCTGACCGCATCCTCGTTCATGCCAATCGCCGACAGCGCCGTGCCGAGGCGCGTGCGCATCAGCAGCCATGTTGACAGCGCAACCGCCAGCATCAGACAGGTCGACATGTAAAAGCCGTTCTCCGCGCCCCGCGTCAGGGTCGGCAAGCCCGACATCCCGCGCGTGCCGCCCGTCAGATCGGGGCGGATGACCTGAACAAGCTGATACATCAGCTCCATATAGGCCAGTGTCACGAGCGCGAAATAACTGCCGCGAATCCGCAGCGCGGGCAACAGCACGACAAGACCGCCGACCATTGTCACCAGCACCGCAATCGGGATCGAAGCCTCGAGCGGGAAATCAAACCGCTTGGTCAGAATGGCCGAGGTATACGCACCGATGCCGATTAAAAACGGGTGGCCGAAGCTGATATACCCCGTGCGTCCCGACAGAACATCCCAACTGATGGCAAAGACGGCCAGAAAATTGGCAAAGATCAGCGTACGCAGCGTGCCCTTTGACACGTATTCCGGCAGGGCGAACATCACCCCGATAAAGGCAATCCAGAGCGCGAAATGGTACCAGCGCAAACCCATCTCAAAGCTCCTCTCTGCCGAACAATCCGCGCGGACGCAGGACAAGAATTGCGATAATCAGGACCATGGTGAAGATACCGCGGAGTTCGGGTGCGAGGTAGGTCGACACCAGAACCTCCATAAAACCGATGATGTGCGCAACGATCAGCGTGCCGATAATCGAACCGATGCCGCCGACAATCACAACCGCGACCGCAATGATCAGGGGCGCGACCCACATGCCGGGATAAAGCTGGGTATAGCTGGCAAAAAATACGCCCGCGACAGCCCCGAGCGTGCCGGAGATCGCCCACGTGATCATGTTCACGCGGTCCGCATCAATGCCGGAAATCGCCGCGCCCTTTGCATCCATCGACACCGCCTGCATCGCGCGGCCTGTATGGGTGGAGCGGATAAAAATCCATAGGGCAATCAGGATCACCCAGCTCATCACCGCCGCAAAAAGGTTCGAGTAGGGGACGGCGGCCCCCGCAACACGCTCGACACCGGGGATGATCGGCAACAGGATTTTCGAACTGTCCCCGAAGGCCAGCACAACAGCAGACTGCAACACGACCGCAAGAATAAGCGTCGAAATCTCGATCGCGACGTGATTGCCGCGCAAGGGCCTGACGATCAGCAAGAATTTGAGAATTCCCAACGCGCAGCCGATGACGGCAGCAAGCAGAACCGCCGCGAATTTCGGCAGGCCGATGGCCTGGGTAAAATAGAAATAGGCATATCCGCCGATCAGCAGGTACGCGCCATAAGCCAGATTCAGCACGCGGCCTATGCTAAAAATTAGCGTGAAGCCGACGGCAATCAGCGCATAAAGACCGCTGAGCAAAAGGCCCTGAATGAGAACTTGGAGCATGGGGGAGCTGTCCCCTCCGGTCAGAGGCTGAAACCGTCATGCCCGGGCATGGCCCGGACATCCGGTTCGGATTGCCGGGACAAGCCCGGCAATGACAAAGACGGAAATTACTTCATCCAGCTTGGCAGCTCGAATTCAGTCGTAGCGTATTCGAACGGATAGACCACGCCGGGCGTGCCGTCCTCTTTCCATTGCACGACAACCATCGACGGCTGTGCATCCTCGTAAGGCGCGGACAGATCGAACAGCGCGTTCTGCGGATAGGTCCGGTCTGTCACAGGCTCGACCTCGCCTGCTTCCCAAAAGCCGTAGCGGAGCCACAGCTTGCCATCGAGTTCAAGTTTGAGATCCTGCTTGACCATTTTGGCTGACCACGCCTTCGCGTCTTTGAACCCACCCGCCTCTTCGGCTGCGGCCATTGCTTGTTTGAGGCCGTAATAGGCGTTGAAGCCGTTGAAGTGTGGGACGGTCGGGCGGCTGTCGTATTTCTCTTGGTATTTATCGACAAAAGCCTGACTGGTCGGGTCGAGCTTAAAGCCCACCGAAGGCAGAGGCGAAAGGGTCGAAATGCCGCCACCTGCGCCGCCCGTGTCATCCCAGTAATCGACGCCCAGAGCGGCGACGTTCACGCCGGTCATTGCCATGGGCACTTGCAGCTTCACGTATTGTGACGAGATCACCTGAGAGTTCACCGAACTGACCTGATAGATGAAATCAGCGCCCGACGCTTCGGCCTTGGCAAAGATTGGGGCGAAATCGACCGTGCCAACGTCATAGGTGATGACCTCCGCAACCTCGATGCCCGCAACCGGGGCGAGGGCTTCGGTGACGAGACCCGTGATCGCTTCACCGAATGCGGTGTCTTCTGCGAGGACGACAACGCTGTCCCATCCCATCTTCGCCTTCAGCACATCCGCGCCGAAGTTGATATAGAGCGTCGCGAGCGCCTCGTCCGACGCGATGTTCATGAAGTATGGGGCCATCAGCTCTGGGTCTTCGACAACCATGTCGATGATACCGATATAGGATGTCCATGTGTCGAGGGTCGGAATTTGATATTCCTGCATCCGGGGCAACCAACCGAGTGACACATCATCAATCGAACCGGAGATGATGAAATCGACCTCTTCCGTCTCGGCGAGGTATTCGTAAGCCTTCACGCCCTCGGTCACGTCCTCTTGGGTATCGGCCGTAACGAGGGTGATTTTCTCGCCCATCACGCCGCCCGCCGCGTTCAATTCTTCAATCGCGATCTCTGCGCCGCGCAGCGTCGATAATCCGGTATCCGAAGACAGCGAGCCGATAAAGCCCACTTTGATCTCTGCCATTGCTGGCGTTGCAAGACCCATGATGAGGGTCGTCGCGAGCAGGTTTCGCATAATCATTTTATCTCTCCCTTATGGTCGATGGCCGTTGCCGGAGTTTTATCCCGATCTAAATTTTTCGCCATGTATACTGTATACAATGGCCAGAATCCCTGCATCGTCAATGCTTTTTAAGTGCCATCGGTGGAAATAGCTCTGAGCGGCGGTGATTGTGGCGGTCAGAACCGCGACCGCAGAAAGGTCAGGAGTCTGACCAGCCGATTGCGCCGTTTTCATCGTGGATGATCGCGTCTACGTCGATTTCGACCATCATGCCGGGCTGTGTTAGTCCAGCTTGAACGCCCGTAAGCACCGGGTCAATGCCCTTGAAGACCTCGCCATGGGCACGAACAAAGCCGCCCGCCGCAGACATATCGGTCAAGTACGCGCGGGTGCGCATGACATGGGTGAGATTCGCCCCAACCTCGCGCAAGGCTTCTTCGATGCGGCCTAAGATAAAGAGAGTCTGCGCATAGGTATCGCCGGGGGCGTGCAGCTTTCCTGAGGGTTCAATCGCGGTGGTTCCGGCCACAGAGACGAAGGGGCCGACGCGCTTGGCGCGCGAATAGCTGCCAATTTCTTCAAACCGTCCGCCCGCTTTGAACTTGTCGATCATTGCGCAAGCCGCGTGCGGATGGCGTCGGCTGCGGCCTTGAGCGCGGCGGTTTCGGCATCGGTCAGACGCCATTGCTCGACCGCAATCAGACCCGTGCGACCGAGCACAGCCGGGACGCCAAGGACGACGCCATCTATGCCGTATTCGCCCTTCAGCATGACAGAGACCGGAACCGGACCCGTGCGCGCACTGCGGATATGGTCCATCAACTCGATGCTGGCATGGGCGGGGGCGATGGTGGCGGAGCCGATTTTCTTAAGGGCGACGACCTGCCCTCCTCCGGTCACGGCGTCTTTGACACAGGCGTCGATTTGATCCTGCGACAGATACGTGTCGAGCGTGCGGCCTTTGATCCGGGCCAACGAGGTGATCGGGGCCATCTCGTCCCCGTGAGAACCAAGGGTGACGGCCTGAACATCGGCAGGCGTGACACCAGCGGCGACAGCCAGCGCATTGCGGAAGCGGCTGGAGTCGAGCGTACCCGCCATGCCCAGCACGCGCTCGCGGGGGAACTCGGTCGCGGTGAGCATCTCGGTTGTCATC
>CALGNW010000003.1 GCA_937958345.1 uncultured Neomegalonema sp.
GCAGGACGTCCTGTTCTTCGTAGACAACATTTTCCGTTTCTCGCAGGCCGGTTCCGAAGTGTCCGCGCTGCTGGGACGTATTCCTTCCGCTGTGGGCTATCAGCCGACCCTCGCGACCGACATGGGCGCGATGCAGGAGCGTATTACGACCACGAAAAACGGCTCGATCACCTCCGTGCAGGCCGTTTACGTCCCTGCCGATGACTTGACCGACCCTGCACCGGCAACGACATTTGCCCACCTTGACGCCACGACGGTTCTGTCGCGTGCGATCTCCGAACTGGGCATCTACCCGGCTGTGGACCCGCTCGATTCAACCTCGCGTATTCTCGATCCGGCGGTTGTCGGCGAGGAGCACTACGCGGTTGCCCGTCAGGTTCAGGAAATCCTTCAGCGTTACAAGGCGCTGCAGGACATCATCGCCATTCTCGGCATGGACGAGTTGTCGGAAGAGGACAAACTGGCTGTTGCGCGCGCGCGTAAAATCCAGCGTTTCCTTAGCCAGCCTTTCGACGTGGCCCAGATCTTCACCGGCTCGCCGGGCGTTCAGGTTCCGCTGGAAAAAACCATCGACGGCTTCAAGCGCCTCGCAAATGGCGAGTTCGATCACCTTCCCGAAGCCGCCTTCTATATGGTTGGCGACATGGACGAGGCCATCGAAAAGGCCGCTAAACTCGCAGCGGCGGCCTAAGCCATGGCGATGCAAGTCGAACTGGTTTCGCCGGAGAAAAAGCTGGCGTCGATGGAGGCCGAAATTGTCGGTCTCCCCGGCAGTGACGGCGATTTCGCCGCCATGCCCGGTCACGTCCCGACCGCAACGTCCCTGCGCCCCGGCGTGGTGTCGATCCAGTCGGGCAGTGAAACGACCGAGTATCTCGTGGCGGGCGGCTTTGCCGAAATCACAGCTGAAAGCGTCTCGATCCTTGCCGAATACGCGGCGATCCGTTCCGAAGCGACCAGCGAGATGTTCGACTCGGTTCGTGCTGCGGCTCAGGCGAAAGTCGATTCGACCGAAGGCATGCGCAAGGCAGAGGCCGAGCGTGACCTTGGTGAGATCGACGGTCTGATGAAAGCGCTCGGCGCTTAATCGCGTATCATTCAGACGTCAAAAGCCCCGGTTTTGCCGGGGCTTTTTTTTGCATTCCGCTTACCCGCCAACCTGCTGAACAAACCGGCGAAACGTCGGCTCCAGGACCGAGCGGTCATTCGGCCCGCGCAAAATCTGTCGTCGCTTTCCATCGCCGTCAAACAGCAACAGCGTCACATGGGGAACGCCGTTATCCGCCGCGAGTTTTCTGCCGCGCGCGTCCTGAATATTGGCCACGAGAAATTGCAGTTCGCCCTCGCCGAAACCCCCGACCGCCGCTCGGGTTTCTTTTTGCAGCGCCGCGCAGATTGAACAGTTCGGATCGTGGATTTGAACAACGCTCGGCACGCCGTTACCAATCCGCGACAAATCATGTTCGCGCACGGTCGCCTGAACATCCGCGACGACGAACCATCCCGCGATGCCCACAACGCCAAGCCCGATACCCCTGTTCCGGTATCGCCGCAACACATCGCGGCGCGTCACCGGCCCGCCCTGCGACGCGGTATCAGGCGTCGGACTTGTGGTGGTATAGCTTTTCGACCGCTTCTTTTGCTTTTTCATCTGCGCTTTCCCTCGCCTGACAGCGGAACAAAAACCCTCCGCATACCGATGACGTGTCGGGGCGGAGAAAGTTCGGTTTTGCAGACGGAAAGTGCGGCGAATTTTACGGGCCGGTGCGGAAACGCGGGCTTACCGCGCCGTCGGGGCAATCCATTCGCCGAGATCGGCAAAAACCGACTCGTAGACATGACGCTTGAACGGAACAATCGCGTCCAACAGCGCATCGGGTGTCATCCACTGCCACCGGCTGAATTCCGCCGTTTCGGTCGCAATGTCGATATCGCTGTCTTCGCCTAAAAAGCGCATCGCAAACCACATTTGCTCTTGGCCGCGGTATTTACCCTTCCACAGCTTACCCAGCAACTCGTCGGGTAATTCGTAGGAAATCCAGTCGCGGGTTTGCGCCAGCACCGTCACCTTATCGCGCGGCACGCCGGTCTCCTCGGTCAACTCGCGCAGAGCCGCCTCTTCGGGCAGTTCACCGTAGTCAAGCCCGCCCTGGGGCATCTGCCACGCCTTGCCGGGGTTATCAATTCTCTGCCCGCCGAAGACCAGACCTTCGCGGTTGATCAGCACAACACCCGCACAGGGGCGGTAGGGGAGAGAAGCAAGTTCAGCTGTCTGCACGACCGGTCCTGTTCTGTCGTTTCAACGCGCGAGTTCACTGACGGATACAAACTGCACGCCGCGTTTCTCGGCTTCTTTGATCCAGAGCGCAACTGTCGAGATCGTACCACGCAGCGCCGTGCCGACGCCAATCGCCGATCCCTGCCGCCGCGCCTGTTGTTCCAGCCGGTTCAACGCCGCGCGTATCGCGGCCACGTCACGGTCGCGGTCGATCTTCACGACACCCCGAACATAGGGCAAATTCGATCCGGCAGACAGGCGCTGAAACACACTGCGGCTGGTCGGTTCGTTCTCAAACAGGAACAGGCCCTTAACCGCAAGCGCACGCACAACAGGGGTCGCAGCACGGGCATCCGCATTAAAGCGTGCGCCCAGATAGCTCGATGCGCCATCAGCGTCAGGAACCCGCCCCAGTGCCTTGTTCAGTCGGGCCAGATTGTCCGCATCACTGTCGCCGACCCGCAGGGTCAGGGGACCCGGATCGCGGTTTTTGTTAACAGGCTCCATCGGAATTTCCACCAGAACCGTATGGCCGTCGTTCTTGGCTTCGCGCGCCAACGCCGTGACTTCGTCGCGGATCGGTGCAAACGCCAGCGTTACCCCGGCAGGCAGTGCCTCAATCCCAAAGCGGGTGACATTGGTGTTGATACCGGCGGCAGCGATAACCAACGCAACTTTCGGCCCGTTCGACAGCTTTACCGGGGGCCGGGCAGGCGTCGGGGCCGCCGCGCTGACCAACTGTGCGGTGACGGCCTCTTCTTTGACGGGGATCATCGACGTCACGTCACTCGGCAGAACATCTGTCTGAATTGGACGGGTATCCAGCGCGGGGACAGGCGTCGCTGTGATGTTCGCGGCAACGCTCTCGTCCGATACCGCCAACGGCGGAAGCGGCGCTTCTTCTATGTCGTCTCCGGCGGACGCGATCTTCGGCAGCGATACAGCGTCGTCCTGCACGGGTTCAGGCGCATCAACCGCACCGTCATCCGCAACGGCGGCTTGGTCTGTTTCCTCGTTTTCCGCACGGCGGATCGGCAGAGGCGTCATCGTCGGGGGCAGCGTCATCGCAACACGCACCGCCGGTTCGGGTGCTGGCTTTTCTTCGGCTGTCTTCTTCGGCGGCGTATCCGAGACATCTGCCTCCGGCTGAAAATCGCGGTTTTCGATCCCGCCCAGCACGGCAATGTCCAGCGCGGGCGCCGGAGCCACAGCATCCTTTTCGATCGCTGGCAGCGACACTGCGGGCGGTGCGTTCACCGGCGCAGCAAGCGCCAGTTCAAGCGCGGCGTCGGTCTTTGCGGCGGCAGGTGATTGTGCAAGGCCCTGATAGAATGCGGCCTCGGCCTGCCGCTCGTTATACCCCATCTCCAGATCAATCGGACGGATTGGCGATACATCGGCGCGAACAGCAACCTGCGGCCCCGACGCATGGGCATCGACCTGAAGCCGTGCTGCAAACGGCGCAGCCACCGAACAAACCGCGAGGATCGCAACACAGCAATCAAGCCCGGAAAATCTGCGGGGCTTTTGCTCGGGAGGGGATAATTCTGTCGTCAATGAAAGATCCGGCGCGTTTAGGGTTAACGATGAACCCACATGACCCTAACCGGCTTAGCAAACGGTGAATGGAGCGACGATTTTCCCCGGAAAACATCCGAATGACCGCGCCCGGTCAAAAGAAAAGCCGGAAACCATCCTTTGTCGGACGGCTCCCGGCTCTGACATTATCGCGTTCCGCGCTGCCCCAAGCGGGCCGTGCGGCTGCTCGTCTTATTGCTCGGCGAAACCGGCATAGACGGACAATCCGTGAAGCAGATCAATGGCGTAGGCCAGCTGATAATCTTCTTTCCGCAGTTTTTCGGTCGCGGCATGCGCTTCCTCTTCCTTGCGGCGGACTTCTTTTTCCTCTTCGGTCAGCGAGTCGTTCGACAGGCTGCCGCGGATCTGCGACTCGGAATAACGCGGCTTTTTCTTCGCGCCATCCTCCTCCTTGTCCAGCTTAACCTGCTCGACCACGATATCCGGCTCGACGCCCAGTGCCTGAATCGACCGGCCCGACGGCGTGTAATAGCGTGCGGTGGTCAGGCGGATCGCGCCCTTCGACGACAGCGGCATGATCGTCTGAACCGACCCTTTACCGAACGTCTTTTCACCCACGACGATGCCGCGACGGTGATCCTGCAACGCACCGGCAACAATCTCCGATGCCGACGCCGAACCGCCGTTCACGAGAACAACAACCGGCTTACCGTCGGCCAGATCGCCCATCTGCGCGTTATAGCGGTCGGCATTCTGCTGGTCGCGGCCCCGGGTCGAAACAATCTCGCCTTTGTCGAGGAAGGCATCAGACACGGCGACCGCCTGCGTCAGCAAACCGCCGGGATTGTTGCGCAGATCCACGACGTAACCGGCAACGGCATTCGCGCCGAGTTCCTGTTTGATCGACGCCATACCGGCGGCCAGATCATCAAAGGTTTTTTCCGAGAACTTCGAAATCCGAAGATACCCGATGTCGCCTTCAACCCGATAGCGGACGGCCTTAATCTTGATCACATCGCGGGTCAGCGTGACATCAAACGGCTCTTCGGCCTCTTCGCGCGCAATCGTCAACTCGATATCCGTGCCGACCAAACCGCGCATCCGGTCAACCGCCTCACCGAGGGTCAGACCCAGAACCGACTCGCCGTCGATATGCGTGATGTAATCGCCCGATTCCAAACCGGCCTTTGCGGCTGGCGTATCGTCGATGGGCGAGACGACTTTAACAAAGCCCTCTTCCATCGTGACTTCGATCCCGAGGCCCCCGAACTCGCCCTTTGTGTCGACCTGCATGTCCGAAAACGCTTCGGGCGGCATATAGGACGAATGCGGGTCAAGCGACGTCAGCATGCCGTTGATCGCGGATTCAATCAGCTTTTTCTCGTCA
>CALGNW010000004.1 GCA_937958345.1 uncultured Neomegalonema sp.
AACGGAACTTCGGTTCCGACCGGCAACTGAAACCGCAAGGGCCAAGGCGTATCAACGCGATCAAGATAGGTCATACCGGCGACGGTCGGCGTCGCAATGTTACATGTTTCTTCGATCTTGGAAGCCACTGATTTCAGGACAGTTCGGCGAGCGATATGCAGGCGTGAAACGCTCTGCAATCCAAGGGACATAATCCGTGTCCGCCGGGCAGGACGCAGACGGCCACTGTGATAATCTCTGATCAGAAATCCCTCGTCCTCAAGCGTGGTGCAAAGGCGGTGCAGGGTGGGCTTTGGGAGGTCAACTTCCTCTCCCAATTCTGACGGGGTCATAGGCCGGCCACTCGCGGCCAATGCTTCGAAGATCAAAAGCATGCGCAGGTTGGTCGGGATTCTGTTCGAGTCATCAATCATGGGTTTTTCTAGCGCAGGTTCTCGGAAAAAGAGCTTTCAATTTAATGAGACTCATGGTTTCATTTTTACAGCAGGTCAAAACAAACCTGATCGGGGAAATCCATTGGAATACGATTACGTTGTCGTCGGCGCGGGGTCCACAGGTTGCGCGTTGGCATCAAGGCTTTCCGAGCCGGGTGATGCGACCGTAGCACTTATCGAGGCGGGCGGGCGAGACTGGAATCCGTGGATTCACATTCCCGTCGGCTATTTCCGCACGATGGGAAACAAGTCCGTAGACTGGTGCTATAAAACCCAGCCTGATCCCGGCCTGAACGGCCGCAGCATCAACTGGCCGCGCGGCAAAGTCTGGGGCGGGTCGAGTTCGCTGAACGGGCTATTGTATGTTCGGGGGCAAGCCGAAGACTACGATCAGTGGCGTCAGCAGGGAAATGTCGGCTGGGCGTGGGACGATGTTCTGCCGTATTTTAAAAAGTCTGAAAGCAATGAACGCGGCGGCGATGAATTGCACGGAGATACCGGACCACTCGCCGTGAATGATATGCGACTCAGCCGCGAGATTTGCGACGAATGGGTTGCCGCAAGTCAGGCAGCAGGTTTCAAATTCAATGCTGATTACAACGGCGCAGATCAGGAAGGCGTCGGGTACTTTCAGTTCACCTGCCGCAAGGGCCGCCGTTGCAGTGCCGCGACCGCTTATATCACGCCGAACCTTGGCCGCGAATCGCTAAACGTTGTCAGCAAGGCGCTGACGCGCAAAGTGATCTTTGAAAACAATGTCGCCGTCGGTGTTGAGATCGAGCGGGCAGGCAAAATTGAAACGATCCGCGCCCGCCGCGAAGTCATTTTATGTGCCGGTGCAATCGGGTCGCCCCAAATCCTGATGCTGTCCGGCATCGGCAATGGAGAAGACCTGCAAAAACACGGGATCGAGGTTTTGAAAGATGCGCCGGATATGGGCCGTAATCTGCAGGATCACTTGCAGGCGCGCCTTGTCCACAAATGCGCAAAACCGACGATGAATAACGAGGTGAACTCGCTGATCGGTAAGGCCAAGATTGCCGCCGAGTATGCCGTCAAGCGGACGGGGCCCATGACCATGGCCGCCAGCCTTGCCTGTGGTTTTCTGAAAACCCGTGAGGATCTGGAAACCCCCGACATCCAGTTTCACATCCAGCCGTGGAGCGCAGATAGCCCTGCGGAGGGGCCGCATAAATTTTCGGCTTTCACGTCCTCGGTATGCCAGCTCCGCCCCGAAAGCCGCGGGCATCTGGAACTGGCAAGCGCGGACCCCAAAGATTATCCGCTTATCCACCCGAACTATCTCGCTACGCCCCTCGATCAGCAAACAATGGTTGCGGGTGTGAAGATCGCGCGGGATATCGCCGCGCAAGACCCTCTGAAAAGCTCGATCACATCAGAGCACGCACCGGGCGACGCCGTTCAATCAGACGAAGACCTGCTGACGTGGATCAGAAATACGTCGACCACGATCTATCATCCGTCAGGAACCTGCCGGATGGGACAGGACGATCGCGCCATTGTTGACGAAAGATTGCGCGTCAAGGGCGTTTCTAACTTGCGTGTTGCGGATTGCTCCATCATGCCCACTCTTGTTTCCGGGAATACAAATGCCCCGGCTATCATGATAGGCGAGAAATTGTCGGACATGATTCGGGAAGACGCAAGAACACTAGCAGGAGCGGCCTGATCTGATGTGGGATACAATCTTCGACTATAGCGCCATTATTATTGCCGATCTGATTCTGTCCGGCGACAATGCGCTGATTATCGGGATGGCGGCGGCAGGGCTTTCGCCGGACCTTCGCAAGAAGGCCATCCTATACGGTATGGTCATCGCGGCGTTATTGCGCATCGTATTTGCCGTAGTTGCGACCAAGCTACTCGGCGTGCCCGGCCTGTTGTTTGTCGGCGGGCTTTTGCTGCTCTGGGTTTGCTGGAGCCTTTACCGAGACATCCGAAGTCATACCGATCAGCATGCCGAGGAGGCACTCGAAGAAGCCGAAGACGGCGGCTATCAAGGAAAGCCGAAAAAATCTCTAAAACAAGCACTTATCGCTATTACGATCGCGGATGTTTCGATGTCGCTGGACAACGTGCTTGCGGTTGCGGCCATCGCCGATGGTGATACGACAAAACTGGTTGTCGGGCTGGGCCTTGCGATCCTGCTTATGGCGTTTGCGGCGACCCTTATTATGAAGCTGCTGTCCCGGTATCCCTGGATTTCGTGGATCGGGCTGGTGGTGCTGCTCTATGTCGCCTTCGAGATGCTGTATCGCGGCGTTACAAACTGCGAGACCGGCGTGGGGCCGATTATCGGCCTGCTCACCGAAGCGAACTGCGTTCCAAGCGGCAGCGGAGGCGGTCACTGAGTAACGTGAAACACTTTTGGCACGAATTCATGTATCAGCAGTCTTGTATAAGAGTGAAACGCTGTGATACCGAGTAACTGCCATTGACGAACCAAACGGCGCCGCCGGCACAATCGCCTGCGGATTCCGATAACGACGACACGACCAACCCCAGGGAGGATACAATGGGAATTCTGAAAAAAGCAGCGCTCGGGCTTAGCCTTGCAGCGTTCACAGCCGGAACGGCATTCGCCGCCGGACACGGAACGACAACGATCCGCGTTCAGTCGGTTATTCCGGCGAAGGCTGACGAAGTTTTCATGCTGAACGACTTTGCGAAAGATGTTCTCGCGCTGACGGACGGCTCGCTCAAAATCGAAGTTCTGCCGGCTGGCGCAGTTGTCGGTGTTAAGGAAACGCTCGACGCTGTTGACAAGGGCCTGATCGAGGGCGGCTTTGCATGGACCCACTACTGGTCCGGTAAGCACCCGGCAGCAATGCTGTTCGGTTCGCCAGTTGCAGGCGCGGGTGTCGGAATCGACAACATCGCATTCCTGTCGTGGTTCCAGTATGGCGGCGGTAAAGAGCTGTACGACCAACTCTGGGACGAAATGGGCGTCAACGTCAAAGGCTTCATGCTGCAGCCAGTGGGTCCGGAAGCTCTTGGTTGGTTTAAAGAGCCGATCGCGTCCATGGACGATTTCCGCAAGTACCGTTTCCGTACGCCTCCAGGCATCCCCGGTCAGACGTATAAAGACATCGGTGTTGCATCGGTTGCTATGGGCGGTGGCGACATCCTCCCCGCACTCGAAAAAGGCACGATCGATGCGGCTGAATGGTGCTGCCCGAAGCCTGACTCGGTCTTCGGCTTCCAGAAAGTTCTGAAGCACTA
>CALGNW010000005.1 GCA_937958345.1 uncultured Neomegalonema sp.
TGCCTCACACCCTAAGCCGGTCTTTTTTGCGCGTCCGCAAACCCGCCAGAGGCTCGACCAAACTCGCGCCCACGATCATCAGCACACCGGCCAGCTCGCGCATGCCAAAGGGTTCATCCACCAACAGCGCGGCTGAAACCGCGCCGACAACAACCTCGGTCATCAACAACAGCGCCACGACGCTCGGGCTGAGAAATTTCGGGGCCCACAATGATGCGTATGTTCCGGGCAGAACGAACAATACCATAAAGAACAGCAGCACCGGCATGACCGGCATTGTCTGTGCCACCGTGGGGATCGCTTCGGGCGCCAGAACCAGCGCCGCGCCCGTCGCGATAATCAGGGACCACACAAAAAAGCCGACCGTCAGATCAATCGACGACCGCGCCTCATCCAAACGCAACCGAACGGTTGTGATTGCCCAGAAAAGTCCGGCGGCCACCCCCAGCCAGTCCCCCAGATTTCGCGGCACGGGAAAACTCAACCCCAGCCCGAAGATCGTCAGCATGCCCAGCGCCGCCAGCGCCAGCGCGATGATCCGGGTTGCGGTAAACGGCTCGCCCAACACAAACCGCGCCAACAGCGTGCACCAGATCGGCATCAGATAGAACAGCAGGATCGCGCGCACGACGTCGGTATAAACGATGGCCGCAGAGTAACATGTCAGCGCCAGTCCGCTGGAAATCACCGTCAGTTGCAGGCCGATTCCCCCTCCGGCAACCGACCGCCAGCGGGCAATCAGAACCGGAAACAGGCACAGCGCCGGAACCAGAAAATAGACCACTGTGGTCCATAACGGATGCAGACCCGCATCACTCAGCGCGCGCAGCGGAACCCAGAACAGCCCCCAGCAGGCTCCCGCATACAGGCACGCGATTTTCGCCTTGAATTCGATCGTCAATGCCAGATGCCCCCCGGACGGTCAGGGGTCAGCGCGCGGCCAACCGCTTTGCGACATCGACGGCGTAATAGCTCAGCATCCCGTCGCACCCCGCGCGCTTAAAGGCGGACAGCGCCTCCAATGTCACGGTATCGCGGTCCAGCCATCCGTTGGCCGCCGCCGCCTCCAGCATCGCGTACTCGCCGCTGGTTTGATATGCAAATGTCGGCACGGCGAATTCGTCTTTCACGCGGCGGCAGATATCCAGATAGGGCATGCCCGGTTTTACCATCACCATGTCCGCGCCCTCGGAAAGATCCAGCGCCACCTCGCGCATCGCCTCGTCCGAATTCAGCGGGTCCATCTGATAGGTTTTCTTATCTCCCGTCAGCTTTCCGGCGGCCCCGACGGCATCACGGAACGGGCCGTAGAAAGCCGAGGCATATTTCGCGGCATAGCTCAGCAGCATGACGTTCTCATGCCCGCCCGCCTCCAGCGCATCGCGCAACGCCCCGATCCGGCCATCCATCATATCGGACGGGCCGATAATATTCGCCCCCGCCTCGGCCTGCACCAGAGCCTGTTTCACCAACGCCTCGACGCTCAGGTCATTGACGATCTGATCCCCGACAACAATCCCGTCATGGCCCAGCGCATTATAGGGGTCGAGCGCGACATCCTCCATCACGCCGATCTCGGGCACGGCGGCCTTGATCGCGCGCGTGGCGCGGCAGATCAGGTTATCGGGGTTCCATGCCTCCTCGCATCCCGGCGTGCGCAGGCTGGCGTCGATGTTCGGAAACAGCGCAACGCACGGAATACCCAGCGTCGCCGCCTCCTCGACCCGCCGCACGGCAATATCAATGGTCACCCGATCCACGCCGGGCATCGACGCGACGGGTTCGATCCGGTTCTCGCCCTCGATCACAAAGATCGGCCAGATAAAATCCGCCGCCGACAGCGACGCCTCCGCGACCATAGCCCGTGACCAGGGCGCCTGCCGTGTGCGGCGCATGCGGGTTCGGGGATAACTGGGGTTCGGCGGGGTCTGAGACATCGGACACTTCCGGTTCGGCTGACGGATAGCCTTTTCGGCCATGTGCGCCCTGCGTTGTCAATCCGCAATCACGGCTCCTAAACGGCATATTAGGCTTTCCGCGATAAAAAACAGCGTACACACGGGGTGGCTGAAGGGATGCAGCCATCGGGATATCGGGGGATATACCGGCATGACCAACAATTTCGCACGCACTTTCAAGGTGTTGACTGCATCGGCAATCGCACTGGCGAGCGTCGCGGCACAGGCCAGCAACAATGCCGGTTCGGTCAGTATCATCGATATGACGACCGACAGCACTGTCAGCAGTGACTTCATCATCACCACCGGCTTTCTGCACGAGCTTGATCTGGTCGCCTTCGAAGAACCCGCGACCTCCCTCGCCGCCGACGTGCCGGTCTTCGATACGGAATCCGAGGTCCCGAAAAGCGGCTGGGCCGGACTGGTCGAGGTTGATATGAGCGACGAGGCAACGCTTCCGATGGACGAACTTTCTTCGTTCTCCGACAGCTTCGACACGACCGACCGCGAAAAGAAAATGAGCGGTTTTTACACCATGCGTTACGCGTTCAACAGCGACATGCCCTTCCGCCCCTATGCGGGCGCAGGTCTGGGCCTCGTCGCAACCAGCAACGATACGCAAACCTCCGGCGTCTTTGCCGGACGCGCAACAGCCGGTTTTGACATGACCGTCGGCAACAACGCCGCGATCTTCGCCGAATACGCCTTCGTCAAAAGCGGCGGCCTCAATATCGGCACGGCAAACACAACCGCCGCCAGCGCGATCCCAAACACCGAACACAGCCTGAAACTAGGCTTCCGCCGCACGTTCTGATACCGGACGCGGCGACCCACGGGGCGCTGCGGACAAAACTGCCTCCGATAAAGATTTCCTGCCAAGCATGCTGGCGTCAGCGCCAGGCAAAATGATATGCAGGAATCAGGCGGGTATCGGATGTAGACGCGGGATAGACGCAAATGCTGTTCTCGATCAAAGCAACAATTTTGGCGTCGCTGATCGGGCTTCAACTCATTGCAGCCGGAATTATCATCTCGTCATCCTTTGTAACGTCAGAGGCGGCGATGTTGCATCAGGCCGAACGTTTGATGACCGGGGCCGCAAAGAACACGATCCGTCACACGCGCTCGTTTCTCGCAACTGCCGAACACGCGGTCAGGCTTTCAAAAGGGCTTCGTCAGGAGAGCGTCTTTGACTCGGAAAACAGAACGGGACTCGAACGGTTCTTCTTCGAGCATCTGAAGGTTTCGCCGAGTATCAGCGGATTATACTACGGCGATCAGGACGGGCATTTTACATTTGTCAGCCGCTCTTCCGGGGTCGCCGGAGCGGAGTTTCGCACCAAGCTGATTTCGTCCGCTGACGAGGGCGCGACGATTACATTTCGAAACAGCACGTTCCAAAACGTCGCATCAGAGGCCGATCCCAACGACCTTTACGACCCAAGGGACCGGCCCTGGTACGAACAGACAATCGCGGCGGGCGAGATAACCTGGACGCCCCCTTATATTTTCTACACGTCCCAGGAGCCGGGCATCAGTGTCGCCGCGCCGGTGCTTGGCTCTGACGGAACCGTCGAGGGCGTTCTCGGGATTGATATGGAGATATCCTCCATATCGAATTTTCTCGGTCAACTCGGCATTGGCGATTCCGGCGCGGCGCTGATCCTCAATAACAACGGCGATGTCATCGCCCACCCGGACCCGACGAAAATCAAGAAACTCCGGAACGACGGCGAAACCGGATTGAGGTTCGCCAAGATTGACGAAATCGACGATCCGATTGCCAAGGCCGTGGTCAGCACGGTCACGACCGAACAGGGCGCGATTGATTTTTCGGTCGATCAGTTTGCCCGCGTCAGTGTTGGCGACGAGGTCTACAACGCCGTCTTCGCGCCTTTTTCAATCGGCAATCTGGATTGGACAATCGCGATCTTTGTTCCGCAAAACGACTTTCTCGGATCAATCGTCGAAAGCCGCACACAGAACATCATCATCGCCATTTCCATCGCGTGCCTCACGGTCCTGTTGGGGTGGTTGATTGCGCTGCGCGTCACCTCGCCGCTGACCGCTCTATCGCAATGCGCCGACCAGATAGCGCGCGGGGAAACACCGGACACGCGCTCGCTGCCGGAGAATTTCGTTGAACTGAAACACGTCTCAACGGCGTTCCGGCGTATGACACGCTGGCTCGACGACTATCGCACCCAGAATTCAAGAATGCATGGCGAGTTGGTCGCGTCGGCGGAAAAACTAGAAGTCCGTGTCAAAGACCTGCGTGCGGAAATCGTGGAAAGACAACGCGCCGAAGCGCAAAGCCAACAGCTTCAGGGCGAGTTGGCGCACGTCACCCGTTTCAGCACCACAGGCGAAATGGCGGCCAGTCTTGCCCACGAACTGAACCAGCCCCTCACGGCAATCACCCAGTATTGCGACCTCATTCTCAGCACGACGAAATCGGGGGGATACGCCGATCAAGAGGTCACCGAATGCATTGAAGAAATGCAGGATCAGGCCTTTCGTGCCGGAGAGATCATCCGCCATTTGAGGCAGTTCATACGCAAAGGGGAAACCGATGCCGAGTTGGTAAACCTTGGACAGCTTATCCGACAAACGTCCCGCCTGATCGAACCTCAAGCACGCGAAAAAAATATTGAAATCGTAATCCAAGCCGATGAAGACGCACCGATGATCCTGATAAACCGAGTCCAGATCGCTCAGGTCCTGGTGAATCTGCTGAGAAACAGCGTCGAGGCAATTTCGAATGCCGGTTCAGACGAACGTGTCATCACCATACAGGAAACCCGAACCGGCGATGTTGTTGAAATTTCGGTTCGCGATACCGGCCCCGGCATCACTTCGGTTGAAAACGCATTTAAGCCGTTCGAAACGAGCAAACCGGAGGGCATGGGCATGGGGCTTTCGATCAGCCGCTCAATCGTCGAGGCCCATCAGGGACACCTGACCGCCGACCGAAATCTGACTCAGGGTGCGTGCTTCCGCATCACCCTGCCCAACCGCGCCACGCCATCCGTCCAACAATCAGCAGCCCTACCAGTCCAATAATTTCGAAACTTCCGCCAGCTCTGTCAGGGATGTTACATCCAGCTTTGCCATTGCGCGGGCACGATGATGCTCGACTGTGCGGTGACTGATGTCCAACTCGCGGGCAATCGCCTTGTTGGAAAGTTGAGAACCCGAGCCGGTCAACAGCTTCAGAACATCTACTTCGCGGTCTGTCAGGCGGGCCGCACGTTGGCGTATCGCAACAGGATCTTTTTTAAGATCGGCCCGAACCTTCTGATTGGCAAACGCTTCATCAATACGATCAAGCAGGGCCTTTTGACGGAAGGGCTTTTCAATAAAATCCAGCGCCCCCGCGCGCAGGGCCTGAACGGATTGGGGAATGTTTCCGTGACCGGTGATAAAGATGATCGGCAGCTCGGGTGCTTTTTTACCCAGATGGCGCTGCAACTCCAAGCCGTCCATTTCAGGCATACTCAGATCTAACACAAGGCATCCCGCGCGACTGCTGTCATAGGCGTTCAGGAAATCCTGCGCGCTTGCAAATGCCTCGACAATATATCCGCGACTTTGCAGCGCGCGCGGCAGTGACTTACGGATCGCGGGGTCATCATCGACCAGAAAGACTGTCGGCTCAGACATGTACGATCCGCTTTCTCTAGGCCGTCAATTGCGAAGCAAAACGACCGAACACTTTGCATGACGCATGACGCGGGCCGCATTATGTCCGAGCAGAAAATCACCCGAATCCGTGCTTCCCGGTCCGAGAAAGATTACATCGGCAGCGTTCTCTGCCGCCGCCTTTACAATCTCTTTATACACCGAGCCGTGTCCGACAAGGTGCTTGTCAACAATCGGCGATCCTGCCTGTTCCGCGACGAAATCCATCAGCGCGGCACGCCCCTGCTCCAGCGCCTTTTTCTCGTAGTCAGCCGGAAAAAACGAGGCAACCATCGGCATCGAAAAACTGGGCACGACAGTCAGAACATGAAGGGTCGCGCCCATCGTGCTGGCCATTTCGCTTGCCGCGGCAAACAATCGTTTGGACTCGGGCTCATCCCCCAAATCAAGTGGCAGCAATATCGATTTAAACACGGGCAGCCTCCTCTTCACGCGCGTTCGACGCCGGCGCCGCTCTCGCAAGACGACCTTGCTGAAGCCAGTAAATGAAACCAAGCAGCAGCAATGCCGGAATAAAGAACAACTGCCTCGGCGGCTGTGCGGACGGCACGAGAACTTCTTTGATTTCCTGATCGAAATCGAACCCGGCTTTCTCCGCAGGCGAGTCGAACGTTGCACCGTCAACGATCAGTTTGCCGTCTTCTTCGAGGAAGTCAGCACCAAACGCCGCAAGGCGTTCCTCGCCATCCGCACCCTCAGGCACGTTGATAATCAACGTCAGGGATACCGGCTCACCAACGTCATCCAGCCCGTCGGCCTTCAGCCGCACCTCTGATCCGGGCTCCGCTTTCCCGACAATCTCGGACAATTGGGCGGGTGGTTGGGTTTTGTAAGGCGTCACAATCATGTCCATCCAGAAACCGGGGCGGAACAGCGTAAAGGCCACAAGGATGAGCGCCAGCGATTCCCAAATTCGGTTCTTCGCAAAGAAATATCCCTGCATGCCCGCTGTAAAGATCAGCATTGCCGCCGTCGCGATTATGAAAATCGGTATCGCCTGCAAGGCTGTCACATCATAAAGGATCAGATCGGTGTTAAAGATGAACAGGAACGGCAACAGTGCCGTGCGCATGCTATAGAAAAACGCGATGAAGCCGGTTTTGATCGGATCACCGCCGGAAACGGCAGCGGCGGCAAACGACGCCAACCCGACGGGCGGCGTCACATCAGCCATAATACCGAAATAGAAGACGAACAAATGCACGGCAATGAGTGGCACGATCAGACCGTTCTGTTGTCCGAGCGTCACGATAACCGGTGCGAGCAGTGACGACACGACGATGTAATTCGCCGTCGTCGGCAGGCCCATCCCGAGGATCAAACTCAGGATTCCCGTCAAAACCAGCATCGCCAGAATATTCCCCTGGCTCAGAAACTCGACCAGCGCCGCAAGCACGGCCCCGACACCTGTCTGGCTGACAGCGCCGACAATAATACCGGCGGTCGCCGTGGCGATACCGATACCGATCATGTTCCGCGCGCCGGTGATGAGACCGTCAATCAATTCATCGAAACCGAGCTTTATCGTCCCTGCGGTGCTTTCGCGTCGGAAGATCGCCTTCAGAAAGTTCTGCGTCAGCAAAATGAATATCATCAACAGAGTCGCGTAAAACGCTGACAGAGTCGGCGACAGGCGCTCGACCATCAAGCACCAGATCAGCAACAACACAGGCAAAAGATAGAACAGACCGGCATTAATCGTTGGGCCCGGCTCCGGCAGTGCCGTGATCGGGGCATTGGGATCATCCAGCTCGAGCACAGGATAGTTTGAACCGTGCCGAAGCAAAAAGATGTAAGCGACCGCCAAAATACCCGAGATCACCCAGACCGCAGAGTCTCCGGCAAATGCGCGAACGCCGCCCAAAAGATAGAACAGCACGAACGAACCGACGACCGCATAACCCAGCACTAATGCGCCCATCGACACATAACGCCACTTGCTGTCTGGGCTGAGACTGCTGTGGATAAAGCGGTGAATGACGACAACCAGTGCCAACGCCGCAAGCGCGGCCAAAGCCTGCTGTACCGGGTCGGTAATCGACAGGAACGACGACATCGCCCAGCCGATCGCACCGGCAACAGCAAAGAATGCAGCAGCAGTTGTGAGGAACGCGATCAGCGCCCATTTACCCGGTTTGCTTTCACCTGCGCGCGGCAGGCCCTGCATATTTGCCTTCATCGCTTCCAGATGAACGATATACACCAGTGCGATGTAGGAAATCACCGCCGGGACAAAGGCGTGCTTGACGACTTCAAAATAACTGATGCCGACATACTCGACCATCAGAAAGGCAGCGGCCCCCATGACAGGCGGCATGATCTGTCCGTTGACCGACGAGGCGACTTCGACCGCTCCGGCCTTCTCTGACGAAAACCCGACGCGGCGCATCATCGGAATTGTAAACGTGCCCGTCGTGACGACGTTGGCGATTGATGACCCTGAAATCAAACCGGTCATTGCCGACGCGACAACCGCCGCCTTCGCAGGCCCACCGCGCAAATGCCCCATCAGGGAGAACGCAACCTTAATGAAGTAATTGCCTGCGCCCGCTTTCTCCAGCAACGCGCCGAACAGCACGAACAGAAATACCAGATCGGTCGAGACACCCAATGCGATGCCGAACACGCCCTCGGTCGACAGCCATTGGTGGTCGGCGACCGCGCCGAAACTTGCCCCCTTCCAGGCCAACAAGCCCGGAGCATACGGTCCAAGGAACGTATAGCCGATGAACACAAGCGCGACCACGGCGAGCGGCGGCCCAAGCGCCCGCCGCGTTGCCTCAAGCAAAATCAGGATACCGACAACGGCGACCCCGATATCAAACCAGTTCGGGTTCGCGGGCCGGTCAGACAGAGTCGTACCGAAGACCCAGCCCATGTACTGCCGACTGAACAAAAACAGGTAAAATGCGCAAAAAGCTCCGAGGATACCCAAAACCCAATCAGGAACAGGCACAAAACCTCGGGGAGAATCTTTGAATGCAGGGTAGCTCAGGAAGCAAAGCAAGATTGCAAAGGCGAGGTGAATCGAGCGCGCTTCGCCCGAGTTAAACGCCGTCATATTCGCAATCCAGCGGGTCGACTCGTACTGCGACAGGATCGAAGGGATCGGGGACGCAAACCAAAGCTGAAACAGGGACCACGCCAGTGCCAATCCGGCCATGAGCAAATAAATAGTCCGGTTGCTCGGGTTACGCCCACCCGTGTCGCTTGATGCAACCAGATCATCGAGTTCGGCGTCGCTTAACGCTTTCCCGGCGGATTCATCTGTCGATGCCACTGAACCATTCTCCCCGCTAAAATTTCAGGTGCAGCCTTTCATTCGACGAAGACCGCTGAAAAGCAGAGAGCCCCGCACTTTGCGGGGCTCTCGTTCGCTGTGCAGTTAGAGCCAGCCTTTTTCTTTGTAGTACTTGACCGCACCCGGATGCAGCGGCGCGGACAGATTGTTCGTGATCATATCCTCTTCCTTCAAATTCGCGAAGGCAGGGTGCATCTTTTTAAAGCGACGAAAGTTCTCGAAAACAGCTTTGACCATTTCGTAGACAACCTCGTCCGAGGTGTCTGTCGATGCGACAAAGGTCGCGCCGACGCCGAAGGTTTCCGTGTCCTCGTCTGATCCGCGATACATCCCGCCGGGAATGCTGGTCATCGCGTAGAAGTCGTTATCTTCAGCGAGTTTCTTAGCCGCGTCATTGTTAGCGCTGATAAGTTTTGACTCGCACGAAGTCGTCGCTTCTTTGATCGTGCCCGCCGGGTGGCCAACGGTAAAGACGATTGCATCGACCTTGTCATCGCAAAGTGCTGCGGCCTGTTCGGCGGACTTAAGTTCAGATGCGAGTGCGAAGTCACTCATCTCCCATCCCATTTCCTTCATATAAACTTCAAAGGTCGCCCGGGCGCCCGAACCGGGATTCCCGACATTGACACGCTTGCCTTTGAGGTCATCGATACTGTCGATGCCGGAGTCGGCGCGCGCAACGACAGTCATCGGTTCCGGGTGAACGGAAAAGACGGCCCGAAGATCTTCGTATGCACCCTCGGGAAACTTGTCAGGCGCGGTTCCGTTATAGGCGTGATACTGCCAATCCGACTGCGCAACCCCCATGTTAATGTCGCCATTGCGGATGCCGTTGATATTTGCGACCGAACCACCGGTTGTGTGGGTACACTTGATGTCGTGATCTTTCGTGCCCTTGTTCACAAGTCTGCAGATCGCACCACCGACCTGGTAATACACACCTGTTTGTCCGCCGGTTCCAATCGTGACAAACGTTTCGGCTGACGCCACCGTCACTCCGGCTCCGATCAGAATTGCCGAAACGCACGAAGCACTGACCAATCTTTTAAGCATACCGTTCTCCCTGAGATTGTTGTTCAGGAATTAAGAAACGATTTTCTGTTGTGGTCAACCGGCCCCGTTGAATCTAAAACTACCTAGGTAATCTGGGAATGTGGATTAGGGACGGTGGATCAATCTACGCTCCGTCTGTCGCGATTCACCGTCGAAAGACGTCGCGCGGCTTCCCCTTGGCTTTTCAAAGCCCGACCAAGTCCCAGGGGATGCCGCGCGATTTTTCTGTTATTTGATCGTCCTGTTTTGATGGCCCGGTTTCCGGCGGCGGGCGGTTTATTTATATCCGGCCATCATACGCCCGCCGACCTACCACTGCGGAAATCAATGTGAACGTGTCACGCTCGAATGCTGCAGTGATGGCAGCGTTTAGGCCGTTGCGGTCGGTGCAGACTGCGCCGTAACCGCCCATTGCCTCGGCCACCTTTGCAAAGTCGGTTCCCGGAAAATCTACACCCAGATTTGCCATCTGACTGTTGCGTTGCTTTAGTTCAATCAGGCCCAACTGTTCATCGATGAACGTGACAATCGGGATTCCCAGTTTCAAATCGCGGGCGGTGGCCAATTCGCCAAGGAACATCTCGACACCGGCATCGCCGACAAACGCGATGACCGGACGCTCCGGTTCCGCTAGTTTCCTTCCGATGGCCAGCGGCACTGCGCAACCCATCGTGCAAAGCGCCGTCGACTGTAAAGTCCCATGCGGCACATCCGCCTGCCAAACCTGAGACATCACAATCCGATGCGCGCCGCTGTCCACAGTCGCAATCGTACCGGCGGGACAGGCCTTGCGCGCCTCATCCACGATTCCCGCCGGTCCCCACGCCTCGTCGGATTTGAACGCAGTGTGCAGCGCCGCTTTCGCCGCCGCGATCTCGCCATCAGGCCAATGCACCTGCGGAGCAGGACTGGCGGCAAGCGAGCCGAGTGTCCCGGCGACCGACCCGACAATATTAAGCGCGGACTGGTGCATATAATGCGTGTTGCCCTCGGCGGTGATATCAATAACACGATGGTCGGGCGTCACCACGTCGCGCCAACCGATGCGCATTTCGATCGGGTCATATCCGGCAAGGATAATGCAATCAGAGGCCGCGATCAGGGGCAGCAGAATGCCGTCGGCAATGGGAGACAGCCCTGCCCCGCCGAGCGACAGATCATGGTTTTCAGGCAAGATGCCCTTGGCCTTGTAGGTTGTGATCAGCGGGATAGAGCGGCTGACGCAGAACTCCGCAACCGCTGCCGCATCCTCCGCTCCGATGGCATCGACACCGGCAATCATAATCGGTCGTGCAGCGCCGGTCACCCAGTCATCCGCGCGCTTTAAGACCGGGGGCGCGGGAACCATCGCACTCTCGGGTTGATGGCGCGGCATCATCCATTCTGCGGAAACCTCGCGCTGCACATCAATGGGGACATCCAACACAACCGGCCCGGGCCTGCCCGACGTGGCGATTTTCAGCGCCTTGTCGATCAGAATGCCCGCTGTGCCTGGCTCAACCCGAAAGACGGCTTTTGTGATCGGTTTCAGAAACGCGACGTGATCGAACACCTGATGGGTATACGTGTGCGCCTCGACCGCCGGAACGCAGCCCGTCAGCACGATCATCGGCACGCGGTCCTGCCACGCATTGGCGATGGCATTGGCCGCATTGGCAATGCCGGGTCCGATGGTCGCGAACAAAACACCCGGCGCACCATTGGCGTGATACGTGCCCTCGGCCATGAACCCGCCGGAGTTTTCATGCTTGACCAGATTCACCGACAACCCGGCATGGCCCAGCGCATCCATCAACGAAAGAACTTCACCGCCGGGGATACCGAAGGCATGCCTGCATCCTGCCCCGAACAACCGCCTTGCGATCACTTCCGAAGCTGAGAGGGCGGGGTTATCCTCGTTCATCATAGGGGCACTTCTTTCCATCGCAGCGCAGCGCCGGGCCGGCTTTTTTTCAATCAAATCATCCAATACCGAAATTGACCGCATTGCATAGCACCTGTCTTACGCCTCCGCTTTTTGTGAGCGCGCCGAAGCAGTCCAACCGCGCAAAGCGGCGCGCCATCCATCACGCTCAGACAGCCCCCGATACCGGCGCTCGACGGATGGGTACAGTGTAAGGTTGATTACGAAAGCGCTTTCGGATTAGCGTTCCGGCAGAGGGAAGAGAATGCAGCGGACGAATCTCAAGATGCTTGCCGAACACCTGAGCCTGACTCAGGGCACGGTTTCGCGCGCCCTTAACGAATATCCCGACATCAGCAAATCAACGCGAAAGCGGGTTCGCGAAGCCGCAAACGCCATGGGTTACGCGCCAAACCCAACCGCAAGACGGCTCGCAACAGGCGTGGCCGAAGTTGTCGCCTATGTCTTGCCGGAGCGGCACAGCGGCATGTCAGAATCCTTCATCGCGCCGCTGTTGCAGGGCATCGGAGAATCGCTGTCCGAGCGCGGGTGGGACTTGCTGGTAACGCAGGCGCGAAACACCGAAGACGAGATTGCGGCCCTGAGGCGGCTAACCACATCGCGGCAGATAAGCGGAGTCGTCCTTTCAAGGCCGCATAAGAAAGACCCGCGCATCGACTTTCTGCGCACGACAAACTTTCCGTTCGTGGTCCATGGCCGTTCAGACGACTGCGATGATTACGCTTGGTATGACGTCGACAACAAGGCCGCTTTTACCGACGCGGTTGAAAGGCTCATCAAGCTGCGGCACAGGCGCATCGGGCTGATCGGCGGGCCGCTGCATTTCAGCTTTGCGCAAATGCGGGCCGAAGGATACGCGGACGCCTTGGCACAGCACGGGATCGCCTTTGATTCGGCGCTGGTAAAAACTGCCGCACTCAGTGAAGAGGCTGGCGAGTCGGCTGCCGGTGAATTGCTCGACCGGAAACATCCCCCGACCGCATTGCTGTGTACGACCGATACACAGGCCCTCGGCGCGTTAACCGCACTTCGCCGCCGCGACCTTATCCCGGGCGAAGATGTTTCGCTGATCGGCTACGACGGCCTCGCAATAGGCCGCCATACCAATCCCCCGCTCACCACAATGGCACAGCCGCAGGCGGATTCAGGTCGGCGATTGGGAGAGATGTTGCTCGCCATTATCGACGGCGGAACACCAACCGATTTTCAGGAATTGCACAGCGCAGATTTCCTGAACCGAAAAACCCTCGGCCCCGCGCCGGAGGGGAAACGAAAGACAACCAACAAAGATACGGAAAAGGGAGAAGACTAATGAACCAGTTCACAAAATTCGCCGCAGGAGTGCTGTTGTCCAGCACCATGCTTTCGCCCGCATGGGCCGATGAGATCACCTTCTGGACGATGGAAGAACAACCCGACCGCATGGAGCGCCAGCAGCAGATCGCTGATGCCTTTAAGAAAGAGACGGGCCACACGGTCAAAGTTGTGCCGGTCACGGAAAAAGACATCGCAACCCGCGCAACGGCTGCATTTGCCGCAGGCGACCTGCCGGATGTTCTGAACCACACCGTCCAGCACCTGTTGCCCTTCGCCGAAGCCGGCATTCTTGATCCGGGCGCGGCGACGGACGTCGTCGAAAGCCTCGGCGCGGACACCTTTGCTGCCGGTCCGTTGAACATGGCGAAATCCAACGGCGAAATCGTCTCGGTCCCGACCGATGGCTGGACGCAGCTTGTCGTCTATCGCAAAGACCTGTTCGAAGAGGCCGGTCTCGCCGCGCCCACGACGTTCTCCGACATCACGACGGCAATCAGCGCGCTGCATAATCCGCCATCGCGCTACGGCTTTGTGACCGCAACGAAGATCGACGAAACCTATATGATGCAGCTGATCGAGCACATCTCGCTCGCCGCAGGGTATTCGCCGGTCAACGACGACGGCTCGGTCAACGAGGACACAGCGGCGCTGAAAGAAGTCCTGAAATTCTACAAGGCGATTGCCGATGCTTCGCCGGAGGGCGACCTGTACTGGAAGCAATCGCGCGAGCTTTATCTGGCGGGTAAGGCTGCAATGATTATCTGGTCGCCATCCCTGCTCGACGAGCTGGGCGGCCTGCGCGATTCCGCGCCAGTCACCATCGACGACGATCCAACGTCCAAAGAGCTGGCGGGCAACACAGGCTTCGTCACTGTATTCTCGGGTTGGGGTCCGAATGACGGCGCGGCCTATGCCGACGTTCGCTATCTCGGGATCACCGCCGATGCGAACAGCGAAGTTGCCGGCGAGTTTGTCGAGTTCGTCCTGTCCGAAGGATACAGTGACTGGCTCGGAATGGCCCCCGAAGGCAAGTTTCCGGTGCGCCGTGGCGACAAGGCCGGCGACACCTCTTACGAGGCTATGTGGTCCGGTCTCGACGTCGGCGTCGACCGCAAGGCTCCGCTGGGTGACATCTACGAAAAGGCCGTCATAGACGACATCGTAGCCGGACTGTCTGTCGCCGACCGCTGGGGTGCATCCTCGGGGCAACTCGCAACTGCATCCAAGATGGTCAACGCGCGCGTGATGTCGCAGGTCATCCGCAAATATATTGACGGCGAAGTGTCGCTCGATGACGCGGCGGAAGAGATCATCGCCAAGCACAAAGCACTTTAAGGCCCGATGAAATGATCGAGGCAGAAGCACCCAAGCCGCCAAAAGAAGCGGGAGCATTGGCGAAGCGTGAAACGCGCCTCGCTTATGCGATGCTTCTGCCTACCTTCCTGATCGTCCTCGGTATCGTTCTCGGGCCGTTGCTCGCGAACTTCTGGATCAGTTTCAAGCCGGTTGAATTGGCCGACCTGCGTGCCGCTGCTCCTGTCGTCAATGAACAACTTCGTCCGCGCCCCAGCACGGCGGGCGAAGCAGTCATCCTTCGCTATCGCCTCAGGAATTCTTCTCAGAAAGATCCAATAACAGGCGTCACTCTTAAAGATGAACTTCCCGTGGGAATATCCGTCACGGTGAATGACGAGCGGTGCTCGCTCGTCGGCCGGACGCTGGATTGCGACTTTGGCAGGCTGGACGCGAAAGAGCGGCTGGAACTGAAATTTCCCACCATCGTTTCCCAAGCTTACCTCGACAGCGGAATACGCGCCCGCGACACAAAGCCAATTCTCACTGGCGGCGGGCGCAACGTTCTGACGTCATTTGATTTCACGCTGGATAATTTCCGTAAAATATTTGCATCGGACGAGTTCTGGACGATCCTGAAAGTCTCGCTCTACTACACAATTTTCGGCACAATCGGCGCGTTGGTTCTGGGTCTCTTCGCGGCACAGTTGCTGAACACTGCATTTGCGGGCCGCAATATCCTGCGCGGCCTGTTCCTCTTTCCCTATGTCGCACCTGTCATCGCTGTTGCGTTTGCATGGGTTCTGCTGCTGGACGCCGGACCCGGCGGGACGCTCAATGCAATTTTCCAACGGATGGGAATGACGGAAGGGCCGATCAACTTTCTCGGCCAAAAATCGATACCATTCACAATATTCGGCATGTCATTCGAGTTTCCGCTGGCGCTGACGACGGTGATCGCTTTTGAGGCATGGCGTTATTTTCCCTTGTCGTTTCTTTTCATTCTGGCCCGCATGCAATCCATCTCGTCCGAGATGTACGAGGCAGCCGAGATGGACGGCGCGACACCATTGCAGCAATTTTGGTCAATCTCCCTGCCGCAACTGGTTGGTATTCTCGCGGTCCTGTTCCTGCTGCGCTTCATTTGGACCTTCAACAAGTTTGACGACATCTTCCTGCTGACCGGCGGCGCCGCCGGAACCCGGACATTGACCGTCGATGTCTATGAACAGGCATTCGCGGTATCGAATCTGGGGGCCGGGGCAGCAGTTGCGGTTGTCGTCTTCGCCGTCTTGCTCTTCTTCGCGCTGATCTTCTTCAAATTCTCACCACAGGATGATCGATAAATGCGGGGCGGTTTGATCTTTGTCAGCACACTCACCGTCGGCGCACTTTGGGGTGCGGTCTGGATGATCGTTGTCGGACTGCTGCTCATGCTGATCTCCGGCGCCGTTGCTGCGCCTCCGGTCGGTCTGGCGGCACTGACCGGTGTGATCGGCGCTATCGCCTATCTGCTAACTCAGAGGCAACAGCGCACCCGTAAGACCCTTGTGATATACGGCGCAGGAATTGCGGTTGTCTTGCTGGCGCTCACGCGGTTTGCGCCGTTCGGTCTGTCGTTTGAAACTGCTCCGATGTATCAAGCCGCTGCGCTATGCGCATTTGCCCTGCTTGTTATCGTCTCGGTCCATCGCTGCCTTGATGGCTACGCGCCGGAGCGGATCGGGCGGTACGCCTTTGAAGTCCTGTTGCTCCGCCTTCTGAAGGGCATAGGCTTTGTTGTCTTTTCGATTGTTGTCGTCCTGCCCTTCTACGTGATGGTGATGACCAGCTTGAAAAGCCAGCAGTCGCTCATGGCAAACCCGCTGGATTTCTCCATCGACATCGGTCAGGGCGCGAGCAGTCTTTTCCGATCTTACCGCGAGTTATTTACCGAGTTCCATTTCGGTTCATTCCTGCTCAATTCGGCGATTGTCTCGGTTGTGACAGTGATCGTGACGCTCGCCTTTGCAATCCCCGGTGCATACGCCGTGGCAAGACTGAAATTTCCGGGGCAGGCATTTTTGTCCCGCTCGATCCTGCTGATCTACATGGTTCCCGCTATCGTGCTGGTGATCCCGCTCTATGCCGTTTTCTCACAGATGGGCCTGCGTAATTCGCTAACCGGCCTGATGATCGTCTATCCGGCCACCACGATCCCCGTCGCGCTCTATATGCTGCAAGGCTATTTTCGCGGCTTACCCGCCGAACTGGAGGATGCAGGACTGATGGACGGGCTCACGCGCATTGGCGTGATCTGGAAAGTCACTCTGCCGCTGGCACTGCCCGCACTGGCCTCCGTCTCGCTGTATGTCTTTATGATCGCATGGAACGAGTTCCTGTTCGCGTTCATGTTTCTGGACGATCTGGATATATTCACCCTGTCGCGCGGCGTGGTATCTCTTAATTCGTCCGAAGTGCCACGCCAGCATTTGATGGCGGGCGCAGTCGTCGCAACTGTTCCTGTGCTGGCACTTTTCCTCTGGTTCGAACGGTTCTTGGTCGGCGGGCTGACCGCAGGGAGTGTCAAGGGATGAACGACCTAGACGAACAGGCCCGCGCGATCCTGCGAAAAAACGACCGCGGCGGTTATACCGTCCCGACAGCAAGACTGTACCCCTATCAGTGGAACTGGGACTCGGCCTTTGTTGCCCTCGGCTTTGCGACATTTGACCGTCAGCGCGCATGGCAGGAATTAGACATGCTGTTGGAGGGACAATGGCCTAACGGCATGGTTCCGCACATCCTGTTCCGGCGCGACGATCCCGACTATTTTCCGGGGCCGAGTGTGTGGCAGGCCAATCGGGGGCCGATCCCGTCGGGTGGTATTTCGCAGCCTCCGGTCCTGTCTTCGATCGTTCAGGCACTTGTTGACACAGGCGGCGAGGCGGATGCGCGGCGCGCCGAGGCCATGTTCGATAAACTCTGCCTGTGGCACCGGTGGTGGCATACCGAGCGCAAGCCAAAGGGCTGTCCGGTGGTCGCAACGGTTCACCCGTGGGAAACGGGCCGCGACAACTGTCCCGACTGGAATATCGGTATGGACGCGATGGCCGTTCATGCCGATCTCGAACCTTACACCCGCATGGACACCCAGCACGCCAATCCGGCGCAACGCCCCAGCAAAGATCAGTATGACAAGTTCGTCACGATCATAAAGTTCGGGCGCGATTGCGGCTGGGACCAGAGTATCCTGACCAACGAGGGGCCGTTCCTGATGGCCGACCCCGGCATTCATTTCATCTTGCTGCGCGCAGACCGGGACTTGCAAAAGCTGGCAGCCCGGTTCGGGCGGGGCACGTCCGAAATCGAAAGCTGGATAGACGCAGGGACAACCGGCAGCGACTACTTTTGGAACGCGCAGGCCAATGCATTCTGCGCGCGCGATGTCCACAGCGGAAAGTTCTCCGACGGCTTCACCAATGCCAGCGCGCTCTGTTTTTATGCGGATGCCGGTTCCGAAGATCAACGCGCGGCCACCGTCGCTCACATCGAACGTATCGGTGCGGCGGCAAAATACATGCTCCCGAGTTGGGACCCCGAAGCGCCGATGTTCGAGGCGCAACGCTACTGGTGCGGACCGATATGGACCCAGATGAACTATATCGCCGCCAAGGGATTGGCCGAGGCAGGGCATGCCGATCTCGCAAGTCGCCTGCGATCCGACTTACGCGCAATGATCGAACAATCCGGTTTCTACGAATGCTTCGATCCGATGACAGGCGCCGGGTGCATCGGAACTGATTTTTCATGGACTGCCGCGATGTGGTTGACATGGGCATCGCCGACGGCGCTGTCCGCAGGGGAGGCATAGATGGGCTCGATCCGTCTGGAAAACGTCGAAAAATGGTTTGGCGAAACACAGGTCATAAAGGGCATTGATCTCGACATCGCCGACGGCGAAATGGTGATATTCGTCGGGCCTTCAGGATGCGGAAAATCAACCCTGCTGCGTATGATCGCCGGCCTTGAGGACACGAGCCGGGGGCGCATCCTCCTTGATGGCGAAGACGTAACCGACAAACGTCCATCGGAACGCGAACTATCAATGGTGTTCCAGTCCTACGCCCTTTATCCGCATATGAGCGTGCGCGAAAATGTCGGGTTCGGGCTGAAAACCGCCGGTGCATCCAAATCGGAAATCAGCGAAAAAGTAGCCGAGGCGGCGCGGGTCCTCGAACTCGGCCCGTACATGGAGCGTCGGCCAAAAGATCTGTCGGGCGGCCAGCGCCAGCGCGTCGCCATCGGGCGCGCAATCGTGCGCCAGCCCAAGGGCTTTTTGTTTGACGAACCGCTCTCGAATCTCGACGCGGCGCTCCGCGTGCAAATGCGCCTCGAAATCGCCAAACTGCACGATACGCTGTCGACGACGATGATCTATGTCACGCACGATCAGGTGGAAGCGATGACGCTGGCGGACAAGATCGTCGTTTTGAAAGACGGCCTCGTCATGCAGGTCGGAACGCCGCGCGATCTGTATGAACGGCCCGAAAATCTCTTCGTCGCCCAGTTCATCGGCAGTCCTAAAATGAATGTCATGCCCTGCACTGTCGATGGCTCCGCCTATACAATTCCTAACCAGGCGGGGGGGCGGCATACAGGGGTTGATATCGCCGCCTCTGTGTCACTGGGCATACGCCCCGAGCATATCAAAATCAGCGAGACTGAAACGGCAAACTGTACCGGCATCGTTGAAGTCGTTGAATACCTTGGGGCGGACATCTACCTCTATGTTGCCTGCGGCGATGCCGGCAATATCTCGGTTCGGGTGGAGGGCTCGACACATGTCACCAAAGGGCAGCAAATCGGATTGCAGTTCCCCGAAACCTATCTGCACTTCTTCAATTCGAGCGGCCAGGCGATTGTATAACTGCGATGGTGCATTTCGATCCGCTGTCGTCCGCTTTCGCCGCCGATCCCTACAGCGCCTACCGCAAGCTGAGGGAGGCAGACGCGCCCTACTATTATGCGGATCAGGATATGGTGCTGCTGTCGCGGTATGAAGATGTCCGCGCGGTCGCCGCAAATCCGATGATGGTGCGGTCACTCGACGGCATCGAAACCGGCGCCGAAGCCCGCGAACGGCAAGTGCGGGCAAATTGGCATGACATGCCTTTCCATGAACGCGTGGTTCAATTCAGCCTGCTGGACAGTGATGGCGCAATTCACCGACGCCTGCGCAAGCAGGTTTTCGGTGCATTCACCAACGCCGGACTGGAGGGTATGGAGCCGACCATCCAAGCCTTCGTAGACTCACTTCTCGACGGCCTTGCGGACCATGAGCAGTTCGATTTCATCGCGGATTTTGCCGCACACATCCCCGGTTTTGTCATCGGCCATCTGCTCGGCGTTCCGGCGGAACACGCGACGCAACTGCGAGTTTGGTCGGAACAGGTGGTCCAATTCTTTGACGTTGATCGCAGTGAGGCCCGCAAGGCAACCGCCGAGAACGCGACCCGCGAATTCTACATCTTCCTGTCAGAACTCAAGGCCGCCCGCACACGTTCACCCCGCCGCGATCTTATCTCGAAAATGATCGCAGACGAACAAAACGGCCTCTACACCGAAGATGAGTTCATTTCGACATGTATGCTCATCCTGATGGCGGGGCATGGGTCGACCATCGACGTGCTGGGCACAGGAATGTACGCGCTGCTGACCCATCCCGCAGCAACCGCTAACCTCCGGCGCGATCCGTCCGCCCTGCCCCGGGCGATCCAGGAAATGTTCCGTTACGAGGCGCCCTTGCCCTTCTTTCACCGGCACGCTCTCAGCGAGACATCCCTGCGCGGTCATACCTATCCTGCCGGAACCACGTTCGGCCTGCTATACGGGGCCGCCAATCGTGACCCGGATATATTCGACGCACCTGATCGATTTGACATAGACCGGCAGCCGAACCGCCACCTCGCCTTTGGCCTCGGCGCGCATTTATGTCTCGGAAACAACCTGGCCCGTCTGAATATGCGCGTAATCTTTGAGACATTGCTGGCACGCTTTCCCGCCATCGAACTTGCTGGGGATCACGTGACCTACAAAGCCGGGCTGTCAGTGCGCGGCATTAAGACACTGCCGGTTTCGACCTCGGCGTAATGGCCGTTTCACAAGCCAACTGCACAGCGTCGTTGCCTCATCTGAATATGATTCTAAACGGTCTACCCTCTTGAATTTACTCAAATTCGTATTTTTCATTGAATTGCTAAAATTTTAGGCAATTAGATTAAGTAATGTTTTTCAATACCATAGCGCCTTTTCCGTACAATTAGGTAAAATTTACCGCCTGGCCCCTTTGACAAATTGTCACATAAACCCCTTATTCCTTTTATCGAATGAAAGATGTGCGGGGGCACCACTGTTAAGGCCCGAACAATGTTTCACTCCCGACTGAATATCCCGATTGAGAAAATGCCTAGTGCACAACTCAATACAGACCCCGAAGAAACACGTAAAAGGCTCGTCGCGACGGCTCAACGCGCGGCGCTTGAGAACAAAATCTGCGCACGAGAAGAAGCGATGCGCGGGTCATTCCGGTTTGCAAAAATTCACGAAGCGGCCAGCATCGAATACGAACAGGATGCACTGGCGATGGCTGATGCGCACATGCCGCCTCATCATCCCATCACCCACTACATGGAAACCGCGAACTCATACGATCGCTACGATGAGCGCCGACGGAAGGAAAAAGACAAAGACCGCCAACTGACCTTCGGTCGGTTAAACGGTTCGGCCCATCGGACCGGAACGTAACGACCGCGTCAGCTTCGGGGAAACAATACCCGCCTCGCGATCAGCGAGGCGGCAACGCCTGCAAACGCGCCGCAAGCATTTGCGAGGCCGTCATACCATTCGAACGAGCGCCCGAACTCCATGACACCCTGGGCAAACTCAAGGCTCATTCCAAACAGCGGCATCGAAATCAACAAGGCGTGTCGACGCTCCGGCCATCCTGTTCCGCCGAGCAGCCCCAGGCCAAAATACGCTATAAAATGCAGAACCTTATCATCCCACGTACCGCTCACCGGAATCGCTTCTGATGGCATAACGGTTGCTGCGACGACGACGATTAAGGCCGCAAAAAATAAGAACTGAACGGTGCGGAGGGTCGAGTCCCGACCTGCAAACGGCATTGGCAAAACGTATACATTCCCCACGCGGTGATACGGCGGCTAACCGGAAAAAAGGTGGAAGCCAACTGCGAATGTAAACTCGACTACCAACCCGACGGCGATCGCGCCGCGCGCAACACTCCCCTTGAACCGGCGCAAAAGTATGACCGCCAGCGCCAAACACAGACCCGCCTCCAGCAAACCGGCCTCAAACCCATGATGGTTCGGGTCCCAATAACTGACGGGACTGACATAAATCCAATCGGTAAACGGCCAAAAGTGCGGGTGTCCGTCATCGTTGTGCAGCGGCAGGTCAAGCAATGCATGAACCATGGCCGCGAGCCCGAACGCCCACAGCCAGTCAATGCGCAGCAAAAGTCCGAGTCCTAAAATCAGGGCGAACATCGGTGCGGAATTATTGATCGCGAAGATTTCCTGCCAAAAGGCCGAAAAATACGCCTCGCTGAAAATCTTTTCGAGGTTGAGACCATTTACCCACCGCTCCCATGCAACCATGACGAACATCATCAGATCGGGGAACACAGCACCGAAAATCAGTGCAGCGTTGCGCGCTTTCGCGTCGGGTTTCGCGGCAATCGCTGCTGCAAGGAAGATATGTGCTGGCGTATTCAATGACTTCTCACAAACGATGGGAAATGGGCAAACGAGGGCGTGATTTGGGTGGCGGCACGTGCGAATAGTACTAAATGTCGCACATCATTGGTTGAAAAGGAGTCCCCAAAATGCGTTCACGTTATGCCGTCCTGGCCTTCGCAAGTGCCGTTGCCACTCTGACGCCGGCGCTGGCCGATGATGTCGACGACGCGATCAAGGCCCGCCAAGGCTACTATCAGGTTGTCAGCCACAATTCCGGGGCGCTTTTTGCCATGGCGAAGGGCGGGATTGAGTATGATGCGGACAAGGCGCTCGCTCATGCAAAGAACCTCGATGCTCTGGCCAACATGAACAACTCCAGCATGTGGATGCCGGGTTCGAGCAAAGAGGACCGCAAGGGCAAAACACGCGCCCTGCCCGTTATCTGGACCACCTTCCCCGCGATTGGCGAGAAAGGTCAGGCATTTAAGGATGCAACGGCAAACCTGGTCGCCACTGCGGGCGACGGCATCGACAGTCTTCGCGCAAATGTCGGCCCGCTCGGCGCATCGTGCAAAGGGTGTCACGAGACCTATCGCGCGAAGGATTTCTAAGCATGTCAGCGGCGACGCCCGGGCCGGAAGGTTCGGGCGATACGATGGAGCAACGGCGCGTCTGGGATCTGCCAACGCGCTTGTTTCACTGGGCGTTGGTCGGCACTGTTGCGACCGGACTTTACCTTGGCGAGTACCGCAGTTTCACGACCATCGAACTGCACTTTTATTTCGGGTATGCGACGGCGGCACTTCTTGCCTTTCGGGTTCTGTGGGGCGTCATCGGTCCGCGTCCTTCGCGCCTGAAATCATTACTGCCCTCGCCTAAGCGGTTGTTTTCATACCTTTCCCGTGTCGGGCGGCGTGAGCCGAGCGGGACCGAGGGTCATAACCCGCTCGGAGGGTTGTCGGTTGTGGCCATGCTGCTCGCGTTAAGCGTGCAGATTGTGACCGGACTTTTTGCGCAGGATGACGGGCTTTTCTCCGAGGGTCCGCTGGCGGAATACGTTTCCGACTCGACGATTTTGACTATGAATTCAATTCACTACATCACATCGCGGGTAATCCTCGGGCTGATTGCCCTGCATATTGCGGCGATCCTTTTCTACTTGGTTTGGAAGCGTGAAAACCTCATCAAACCAATGGTTTCAGGCCGCAAGTGGGTCAGGCGCCGCTAAAGCGAAGCCATGGTGATGATTTTGCTGACATAATTTTTCGTCTCGCGGATATTCGGCACACGTCCCAGACGGGCAACCCGCGTCGGCCCCGCATTATAGGCCGCCAGCGCCAGTTGCCACGTTCCGAACCGCTCGTACTGCAACCTCAGATAGCGCGCGCCACCGACAAGGTTTTGCATTGGATCATGGGGGTTTACCCCGAGTTCTTTAGCCGTCGCAGGCATCAACTGGGTTAAACCGATTGCGCCGACGTGACTGCGCGCGTTGGGGTTGAACGAGCTTTCGGCATGCACCAGCGCGAGAAACAGCTCGGGGGGCACGCCCTGCCGGATTGCGATGTCCGCGGCGGCGGATTGCAGCGCGCTCTTGCGGGTTTTGCGAAGTGTTTCAGGCTTTTGGCGCGGCATCGGGTCCACACGGGGCAGCGGTGCAAACACATGCTGCGACAACGCATCCAACCGCGCGCCATAGGCCGGACGCACCGGTGTATTCACACTTTGTTCCATATAATTCAGAGACTTATACGCCGTCCCGTCCAGATGCAGCGCGCGATCGGACAGTCCGCCCTCCTGCACCCGTGCGACGCCATGCGCGACCGGCAGCATCATCGCGAAGACGAGCGCGGCGGCCATCAGGCCTCCGCCGGAAAGGGTGTCTAGCGCCGTGCGGGGCTGGGCGGCGGCACGGGGGGCGACTTTACAGTTCTGAGCCATTTCAACATCCTACGTCTAATTCCTAAGATGTTCTTTTAGTGTTCGATGAACGATCCCGAGTCAACACCTTTTGTTCCCATACGGATGATCGACGCGCAAACGAGAACAAAAAGCGCCCATATCCTGCGGTTTCGGACCATCCGGCCTCCGCAGAAATTTTCGTCCCTGCTCTGCCATCGGGATAAAAATTTACGAAAATTTTTAGAATCGCCGCGTCCGGCATCACCGATTCTCTTCCCCGCGGCGCGACGGAAAACCCGTGAAATCCGACGCAAAACTCTGAAAGCGTCAGGGAAAACCCTTCAAAACCCGCTGAAATCTCTGAAATTCGGCATTCAAACCTGTAAAATCCCGCAAAGCCCGCTCATCTGGGCCAATCGCCGCGTCGAACTGGCGCTATGGACCGCCGCAAAACGCCCTACGGTCGAAAGCACAACTTCTGATCCGGGGAACAAGCGATCATGTCGAGGCCCGTCGTTCTGGCGCTCTTTTTCCTCGCCGCATTCCTGCAATCGGGAACCTACGGCCTGACATTTCTGTTGCCCGAACTTTTTGCCCAATTCCAAGCGGACGAAAAAGACGTTGGCGCAACGCTGATGGTCACGGCCTTGGTCACGCTGGTGACGGTTTACTTTTCGGGGCATCTGTCCGATGCCCTGGGCCGGATGACGACGCTCGGGATCTCGGGCTTGGCGATTACGGTTTCGCTGACGCTTTACAGCACCGCCTCCGGCATCGGCCCTGCCCTCTTTATCGCCAGCGCGCTGCTCGGGTTCGGCTGGGGGCTGATGTACACGCTGGCGCCGGTGGTTCTGACTCGGCTCAGCGGCCCGGATAACCGCGTTCGTATGTTCTCGCTGTACTCGGTTTTTCTAATGGCGGGGTTTGGCCTGTCGCCGGTTTTCGGATCATGGATGCACGGGGCGGGTTACGGCATCCGCGAAGCGTTCAGAGTCGTCGCTGTCTTTTGCGCGATCAGCGGCACGCTGTTTCTGTTGCTGCGAAAACCGATTGCGCGGCACGCCGCCGCCGAACCGGCAAGCGCACGCTCTCGGTTGTCGTTCTATGCCGTTGCCGCAATCTTCCGGTCAAAGGGCCGGTGGCCCGTGATCATGGTGTGCCTCGGGGCGGCTGTGTTTGCGGGGGTGAACAATTTTCAGACCTCGATTGCCGGAGCCGAGGGACTGAACTACGCCGACTATTTTCTGGTTTACACGATCACGACAATCATCTGCCGCGTCGCCTTTGCGGGGTTCAGCGGCGGGCCGTCGCCCTACCGCATTATCGCGCTGCTGCAATACATCATGTGTGCGGGCGTGCTGTTGTTTCTGTTCATCGGCGGCAATCAGGCACTCTACATCGCCTGTGCCGTCCTCTTCGGTATCGGGTATGGCGCATCTTATCCCATACTGGCGGCGATGACCGCGAATGATGCGGACGCGGACCTCGTGCCGCAAACGCTGCAACTGTTTGCCCTGACGTATTTCATCGGCATCTTCGGTTTTCCGTATATCGCGGGCTGGCTGATTGTTGACGTCGGCATCGGCGCGATGCTGATCTGTGTGGCCTGTCTCGCGGCGACAGAGGCAACGATGGCCCTGATACGCTCCCGAACCGGCACAAAGCCAAACGCCTGACGCGGCACTGGCAAAGCGGCGTTCGCTGTTGCAGGGTCAGGCGATGAAAACCAATGCTCTGCTTTCGGACCTCGCGGCGATCACGGGTGAACAGCACGTCCACACCGGCGCGGATCTGGCCGCGCGTGACCCCGGCTTTCACCCCGGCAATCTCGGCGCGGACCTCGCGGTTTATCCTGACACAACCGAACAGGTCGCCCGGATTGTCACCCTCTGCGCGGCACATAAAATTCCCGTCGTTCCTCAGGGCGGCCTGACCGGCCTGTCGGGCGCGGCCAGTTCGGATTCGGACAGCCTGATCCTCGGCCTGCGCCGCATGACAAAGATCGAGGCGCTTGATCCCCGCGCCAATACCGCCATCGTCCAATGCGGTGCGACGCTGCAATCGGTCGAGGCGGCGGCAAACGAACACGGCCTCAGCGTCGGCATTGATCTGGGCGCACGCGGCACGGCAACGATCGGCGGCATGATCGCCACGAATGCGGGCGGGATGGAGGCGTTCCGAAACGGGTCGATGCGCGCCCGTGTTCTCGGGATCGAGGCGGTCACCGCGACGGGCGCGGTTCTGGATGACCTGACAGAAGTTCCGAAATGCAACGAGGGCTATGACCTCAAACATCTGTTCTGCGGGGCCGAGGGAACGCTCGGCATCGTCACCCGCGCTGTCCTGCGGCTGACCCCCGCCACCACGGCAACAACGACGCTGCTGATTGGGGTCGGCGACGCCGCCGCCGCGCTTGCGATCACCCGCGCCTGCCGCGCCGTACCGGATGCAGAGGTGCTGCAAACCGAGATTATGTGGCGCAACTATGCCGTTACGGTCGCCGCCGAAATCGGCCTGTCCCACGTCCTTGGCTTTTGCGACGCGCCCGCGTATCTGCTGATCGAACTGTCGGCGGGTGATCCTGATGCCGCCCTCGAAACCCTGTTCGGTGATCCGGCGGTCGGCGCGGCAATGATCGACGCTGTCGTTGCCAAGAACGAGAAAGAGCGCGCCGAGATTTGGCGTATCCGCGAAGAAAGCTTTATCGTCGATAACACGGTTGCCCATTGCCAATGGTATGACATCTCGGTTCCGCTGGGCCGGATTGACGACACGATCACCGCCATCGACACGCGCCTCAACGCCCTTGATCCGGATTTAGGCATCTGGGTTATGGGCCATCTCGGTGACGGCAATCTGCACTACACCATCGGCAACGGCCAACCCCAGCCGCCCGCGCGACAGGCGGAAATTGCGGATGCGGTCTATGACGGGCTGAAAAAAACCGGCGGGGCGTTCTCTGCCGAACACGGCATCGGGACGGAAAAACGCGCCAGCCTCGCCAAATACGGCGACCCCGAAAAACTGCGCCTGATGCGGGCGATCAAACACGCCTTCGATCCGCAGGGTATTATGAATCCGGGTAAGGTGCTGTGACCGGCGCGGCGGCAGAGACATGCCCTCTGCCGCCGCACCGGTACGCCTGAACAATCATTTCAGGATGCGCGTCGTCTTGGTAGGGCGCGCCGCATAGGACGCCGCAAGCGTATAATTCCCGAGCGCGCCGCTGTTGAAAAAGCTCTTATGCACTTTCTGAACATAGACGACGATGCCGAATGCGCCGTCCGGCAGCGCCTCGTCAAACAGGGATGTGGGCGCGGCCACGTCAACGTCGCCATAGGGCTGCCATGTCCAATCGGTACGGTATGTGCCGCCGTCATTGGTAATTCCGGCGACCAGCACCTTCATCTTCGGGTCGGCTCCGTCGAACGAAATCGCGGGTTCGAATGACAACGAACTCATACTGTTCATCGGCGAAGCCAGAGGATTCGTCTCAGTAACCAGAGGGTTGGTCGTCGTAATCGGAGGGTTCGTGCGCCCCGCCCCCGCCTCGCCCGCAATCATTGCGCCCAATCCGTTGCGCACGATCTGCTGGCGCTCCAGATCAAACCGCGTTCCCGAAACGACGATTGACGCGATTGATGCGGCGGCGCGGTCAAGGTCGCGGTTCAGTCGGCTGGCGCTCGACAAATCCGTCAGACCGATGAAAACCGAAACGACCAGAGGCAGGATAATCGCGCCCTCGATGGCGGCAACGCCGCGCCGGTCACGGGTGAATTTTTTCGACAGCCCGTTGATTATTTTATTGCGCACTGGTGAACCCTCCTGCCCGTAAAATCAAATCATCACGCTCCAATCCCGGTGCAACCTTCGACACACGGTAAACCAGCGTCGCAATCGTCGCGCCGCCGCCTGTCGGCAGATTGATCGCAAAACTTCCCGGTGCAGGCGGTGGCGGCGCGCCTTGGACTGTAAGCGGCGCGACATTCACGCCCAGTCTTTCGGCATCGCAATAGGCAAGGCCGAGGCGTGTACAGAAATTACCCTGCGTCAGGGTGGCCGCTTCACCCGACCGTATCTCTTCGGTCAACGCAGCCGATGCACCATCCAACGAGGACGCAATCATATACGTGTTGCCCAGATCAATCGCGAACAGCGACGCAAAGATCAGCGGCGGAACCAGAATGGCGAATTCAATCGCGGTCGCCCCGCTGTGCGCATGCCGGAACTGGCGGGCGCGTGAACGGCACTTGGCAAAAGGGATCATTGCCGCCCCCTGCCGTTGCCGTTGCCGTTGCCGCCGCGATCACGGTTATTGCCGTTGCGGTTGCGGTTGGCGTTCGGATTGCCGTTGGCATACCCTGTGATAACCCCGCGCACCGTTGTCCCATTCTCATCGCTGGTTTCGGTAATATCCGTGCTGGTATGGGTCGTTTCCCCTTGAGCGGTCGCAACAGCAACGCCCCGGGCGTTCTCGGTCACGATTTCCGCACAGGACGACGACGACCCGTCACCGACACTCGCCGAGCCGGTGGCAAGACCGGGACCATCCAGCGATGCACTGCTTGTTGCCGTTGATCCGGCCCTGTTGTCGACGGCGACTTCGCCCGACCCATCGGTGATAAAGGCCTGATACGTGCCATCAGTCGCAAAGGACAACTCACGCCCCGCCGCCGCACCGGATATATTGCCGGTCAGGCACGCGCCGGAGCCGGAACCTCCGCCCGGATTTCCGGGGTTCGCGACGGTGGTCGGCGGCGGCGCTGTCGGAATACAGACAACCGGCGCGGCTGCACCGCTGACAATCGGTTGAATAATCACACTGTCCGAGCGCGACATGCCGGTTCTGGCGAAACTCGGTTGCCCGTCATCCCCAACGATAACGCGATCCAGCAAATTGTCGTCGCGGTCAACAATCGCAATCGAGATCGTGCGCGACGAGGTCAACTGCTCCGCCGTATCACCATCCGCCGAGAACCGCGTCGCATTCGTCACAATAATCGCGTCACCGGCACAGCCGACGACCGGATCATCGACGTTGATCGGCGCGCTTGTGATCGGGCATGTCGTTTGCGCACTGATCTGGCCCAAATCATCACCAAGCAGCCCGCCGAAGGCCAGCTTCACATTGCCCGTCCCCTGAACATCGACCTCGGCACCGCCATTCGGAATGGTAATCCGAACCGCCGTGCCCTCGTTCAGCAAGATCGATTCAGTGATCGAGTTTTGGGCAAGCTTCCCCGCAACGGTGCGCGCCTCCTGCTGGGATTGGCTGGACGCCATCGCCACAGCCGCGCTTTCACAGCTGAAGCGGGTTATCTGCATCAACTCCGTTTTCGCGCTGGATATCCGCGACAGATCAATCGCTGCCCCTGCGCCGACGACCATGACCGACAGGATAGACGCGCCGAGAATAGCCATCGAGCCGCTTTCATTCCGGCAAAAGCGAGCGATTGTTTTGTTCATTGGGATACCTGAATTTGATGTACAACCAAAACCTAGCGGAATCCCCCTGCCACAAAGTTTACGAACCGCGTAAAAATGCGAGTTTTTCTTCGTATCACGGCAATGTGAGCGCATTTGTTCAGAAACGTCCCTCTTCGGACGAACCGAAAGAAAGTAACGGGGCGTTTCCGCATTGATTAATGTAACTAATTATCGCCGCGTTTGATTTCTATACAACTCGCGCAAACAGAGACCGTGATTCCGAATTACGCAACCCGCGCATTGATCTCGATCAGGTTGCCTTCCGGGTCCTCGACATAGATATGCCGCATGCCCGGTATCGCGAAGGTTCCGGCATCGGAATACCGGATACCCGCCGCGGTCAGCCGCGCCATCACGGCGTCCAGATCATCAACCTCGAACGCGACATGCCCGCCGACCGACGGGTTATGGCTCAGATTGTTCTTGCGGGCGAAGTCGTCATCGGGGGCAATCAGGTGCAGTCCGCTATGACTGTCGCGCCCGTCCGCAAACAGCGCCAGCCTGTCGGGATCGCCGGGGATATAGCCGCGCGCCTGCGGAAACTCCCACGCCTTTTCCTCCATGCCCATGATCGCGGCATAGAACGCCGCCGTCTTGCGGACATCGCGCGCCTGCAAGTTCACATGGTGAATAGACCACGCCATCAGGTTTCGGCCCGCTGCACCATGCGCCCGATCCGCCGCCCGCCGAGAATATGCACATGCAGGTGCGGCACTTCCTGTACGCCATCCTCGCCCGCATTGGCGATCATGCGAAATCCGTTGCCTCCTGCAACGGGCGCAACGCCCTCGGCCCGCGCGACCTTGCCGATGGCCCGCACATAGGCGGCCAGCTCGGCATCCGACGCGTTCTCGGCGAAATCATCAAAGGACACATACGGCCCCTTCGGGATCACCAGCACATGAGTCGGCGCCTGAGGCTGAATGTCCCGAAAGGCCAGAACGTGATCGTCCTCGTACACGGTATCGTTCGGGATTTCGCCGCGCAGGATCTTTGCAAAGATATTCTGGTCGTCATAGCTCACGTCGCATTCTCCAATTCCACCGGCGCGCCGTGGGGCGTCGCCTCGTATGCCCGCGCCCACGCATCGCGCCGCGCCTCGATCTCGGCTCCCGGCAGCGCACCGCGATCGAGCAGGCGTTCCAGCGCCGACAGCACCGCGCGGTAATATCCCTCGGTCGTGTCCTCGTGTTCGCGCACGGCAACGCCCAGCGCCTCGGCCCAATCGCCTGCCGAAAACACGTCGGCCCGCACGAGGCAATCCGCCATCGCGAGCGCCTGCGCCTGCCACGCCTCGTCAAAGACGGCATCGCCGTCGCGCCGCACGAGCGGGCCAAGCGGCCCGGACATGTCAGGCGGCGGCAAGGTAACTCTCCCACAGATCGAGGTAGATCACATCGTCATTGGTGACTTCGGGGAACAGGTCCGCCGCCCGAAACGCCACCGTATAAAGGTGCTGCGCAATATCCTCGCCCCGCGCCTCGGCATCGGGCAAAGGGTGCGCGCCGTGATGCGCATGGATCACCCCGACCGCATTACGGGCATAGGCAGGCAGGCGCGTATGCCCGCTATGCCCCTGTGCCGCCGTGCGCACCGAACCGCCCACGGCAAACGCCGCCTTCACATCCGTCTTGCGCTCGAAATTCGGCGGAAAGAACACCATCTCCCGCACATCTTCGCGGGTCAGTGCTTTAACATCCGCAGGCGCGGGGCCGGGGGCCTTGTGTCCGGTCACCTCGGCCAACTCCAGCACACCGTTATCAATCGCCATCGCCACCGAAGTCTGGAGCCACGAATCAAAGTAAGGCCGCGTCAGATAATCCACCGGGTCAATCAGCTCGCGCACATGACGGAACCAGTCAATCGGGTTGGGCCGCTCGGCGCGCAGCGAGACGCTCAGCCCATAGGCCCGTGCATCATGCTCGCCGTGATAGGGGTCGTCCTCATGGGCGCGGTCAATCCGGCCAAAGCCCTCTTTGCCGCCGAGGTCATGCACACCATCCATTATGCAATCCCCTTCGACAGATCACGGTCGGTTCCGATCATCGCGTTACGCGTCACCAGCCTGGCCAGCGCCTCCTGATCCCACCCGTCTGTTCCGGCGGGACGCTGGGGCAGCACCATGTAGCGCAGCTCGGCGGTCGAATCCCAAACCTTCACCGCCACATCATCGCCCAGCGCAACATCAAACTCCGCCAGCACCCCGCGCGGATCACGCACGGCACGGGCGCGGTATTCGGCGGCCTTATACCACGCCGGCGCCATCCCCAGAATCCCGAACGGATAGCAAGAGCACAGCGTACACACGACGAGGTTATGCACCCCGTCGGTATTCTCGACCGCCTGCAAATGCCCCGTCGCCTGCCCCTGCACACCCAGTTCGGTGACGGCGGCGGCGGCATCGCTCAGCAACAGCGCCTTGAAATCCGCATCCAGCCAAGCCCGCGCCACCACCTGCGCCCCGCGCTTGGGACCGATTTCCTCGGTATAGGCTTCGATCCACGCATCCACCGCTTCGGGATCAACCAGACCCTTTTCGACCAGCAGGCTCTCAATCGCCTTGACCCGCAGCGCCGGTTCGGGCGGCAAATGGCTGTGCAGATGGCGATGAATGTCGGTGATTTTCTTCGGATCGAATGATGGCATGGCAACGCTCTCCGTGATTCACGTCAGAGCGTAGCAAGCCTTTGGCACTTGTCATACCCCGCGTCATACCCCGCTGAAAGTCACCTCATTGACGTTTCAGCGCGTCCTCAATGCCCCACCTGTGCAGCGCTTCGACGATCGGAGAGAGACGGTGACCTTTCTCGGTCAAACTGTACTCGACCTTTGGCGGCACGACCGGAAAGACCTTTCGGTCAACGATGCCGTCCCCCTCCAGCTCGCGCAGTTGTTTGGTCAGGCTGCGCTGCGTGACATCGCCGATCCGGCGCTTCAGTTCTGAAAAACGCAACGTACCGTCCAGCAGGTGATAGATCACGAGGCCCTTCCACTTGCCGGAAATCTGTTCCAGTGCCGCCTCGACAGGACAGCCATCGCTGCAATCATAGCTCTCGAATCTTTGCGGTTTCGGCCCGGCCAGCGGCCTCACGGTATCCATTATGTACCTATAGTCACAATTTGTGCGATGTTATACTTTCCGCACCCAGAGCGTTGAGTAGCTGTTATGGGTAGGAATGCAAAGTTCTACACGATCAAAAGTCTTTCATGTTCGTTTGACATTATGAGATTTTATCTGGTTTATCGCGGCCCGCTTTCGTCAACCCAAGGAAGGCGGGGTAAGCGCAAATGCGAGCGTATCGCAATAAGGCAACAGATCGCCCCACAAATGGAACGTCTGTGGGCGACGAACGAGAGCCTTATCAAACTTCAATACGATGCGCGCGTGCCCAGTCCTGAAAAGGCAGGCGGGTTCTTGGGTAGTACAAACAGCCCGTTTGATGGCCGTCGTGACGCACCGCCCAGCCACCCACCGCAAGATGGCTTTATCGACCTAACCGATCCAATCCAGAAAAAAGGAAAACTTTTTAAGCCTCTAGTTCGCGAGTCTCTCGATTTAACCTGCACTTTGAACATTCTGTTCTTGAGGCAAGAGCAGCCCGGTTCTTTGCTAAAGCAGGGCGGCGACATCGATAACAGGATCAAGACATTCATTGACGCGCTGGAGATGCCATCAGACGAATTGGAGGGCGACGAGAAAGATGGGATCAACTACCCGCTTTTGGAAAACGACACGTTGGTTCGCGGCATTGAAATTGATACTGAGCGCCTTCTCCTGCCAGAGGAAGATTTTCCAAACCAAGTGCATTTGGTTGTCGAAGTAGTGGTGCATGTGGAGCGGGTAGGTGAGTGGAATATCGCGCTCTTATGAGCGTCAGTCTTTTTGAGCGGGCGATGCGATCTTATCCAGCGCCCGCTCAAACTTCTCATCAGCCTCTGTGGGGTTTAGTTCGCCATCGGCTTCGAGGCTTTCGAAGGCCTTCAGGAACCGCGTCGACTGCTCTTGCGTTTCTTCGCTCTTTTTTTTCGGCATCAGTTCGCCCGTGAACTATGTTTCACAAGTGAGGCGCTCGCCGACGATGCAGCCCAAGGCAAGATCAGCGCGCGCTTCGTCGTTCACGCCCTTGCCGACGCGGTTTGAGTAACGGAAATCAGACTCGGCAAGATAGCGGTGAAGGTGTGCTTCACTGCAATGATGATAGACACCGCACATCCCGCGTTTGTAGATCGAAAAGAACCCTTCGGCGGTTTCGGCTCGGCCAGCGGCCTCACGGTATCCATTATGTACCTATCGTCACAATTTGTGCGTACTTGCTTAAACCGTATCCGAATGACAGGTCTGGTCAACATTCACGCTGCACAAAGGGCAATGACCATGGCGCTGACAATTCTCGCACAGATCACAGCCGTTCCGGGCAAAGAAGACCTTGTTCGGGCCGAGTTGCTGAAACTCGTTCCGATTACCCGCGCCGAACAGGGCTGTATCCAATACGACCTGCATGTCGATAACGAAAATCCGGGCTTCTTCGTCTTTTATGAAAACTGGGAAACCCGCGCGTTGTGGCAAACGCATATGAGCGCGCCGCACCTTGCCGCTTACATGGCGGCGACGGACGGCGCGGTATCGGATTTCGTTCTCAATGAAATGAGCGCAATCGGCTAGAATCCCGCGCCATCAAAAACCGGCGCGTATCGCGGAATGTGCCCTACCCGCGTTTCAACGCCAGCGACGCCATGCGCGATTGCTGATCGGGTGCAAAGCGGTACGCGCCGTGCGGCTGGGCATAATCCAGCAGGTCTTCGGCCCGCACACCAGCACCGAGGTTATGCACGATCATCGGATTGCCGGTTTTCGGATCGCGCCGGTTGACCACGACACCGATATGCGGCTCGCCGCCGCTCAGACGCCACGTAATCACGTCGCCGGGCTGATAATCCGACCCCAGCGGAATGGCCGCGCCGACCCGCTCGAAAAACGCCTCCAGATTCACCACGCGGCGGTGGTCGATATTCGGGTCGGCTTTTTTCAGGCCGTAGATTTTCTTGCTGGGATAGGCGGAAAACGCGCGCTTCATATCCTCGTGGACCATGCTTTGCAGGTCGATGCCGAGGCCGCGGTAACTGCGGATGACAACATCGGTACACACGCCCGTATCCTCGGAAACATCTCCCCACGGATAGCCGATTTTCTTATAGGCGGCGACATACGCGACATTCGGGTTCAGCCGCGACAGCGCGGAATCCGACAGTTGATTGCCGAACGCGGGCGTATGCGCATTGCGCACGCGCGGGGCGGGGGCCGCGATGCTGCGCGCCTCTGACGGTTGATAGGCCGCCTTCAGCGCGGCGACATTATAGGTCGTTGAACGGGGTACGCGCGGCGCGTCGGTATCGACCGGATCATCGCGCACCGGCGCCATCTGGCCCCGGCCCAGCGGTCGGGCCTGTTGCGTAAAGCCGGGCGATGCCAGCGTATAGGCGGGCGCCGCACTGACGGTCCGCTCGGGAACAGCCGCAACCGTTGCGGCCGGAACCTCGGTATAGGCAACCGCCTGAGTCTGCACCACCACCGGAACCGGAGCCGGAGCAGCAACGGATACAGGCACAGCCGCCACGGCGGTCGGCGCATCATACGGCCCCAGATCAATATCCTGCGGCACGGGCGCGGCGGCGGTGTTTTGCGGTTCGGGGGCCGCCTCGATAAATTCGGGCAGCGCCACAGCGCCCGCCGACAATCCTGCGTCCGTCTGCACAACAGGCACAGTGTCAACGGCTGCTGTCTCTACGGGAACAAATGACGGCGTGGCCGCACATCCCGCAACGCCAAAACCCAGCGCCAGCGCGCTGACAACACGGATCGGTTTCATGGTTTCGTCCTTTGCCTGCCTGCCCTTTGCGGGGCTTCGGATCAGGCTATACACTGAAATCCCTTACAGTTCATCTTTCAGTAGCCATACAAATCAAGAACACGGGCAACACCCTGTCACGTTTTCGCAAGAAACCGCGCAAGCCCTTGGAGCGGCCCGCCCCGACACCGTAACAAGGAACCAACCGCAGGAGGATTTTATGCGCCGCACCGCCATTCTCGTCTTTTCCCTCATGGCTCTCTCCAACGCCGCCATCGCTGATCCTCTGCCCGGCGCACGGCTTGATGCCGATGCACTGGCCCGGATCGCGAATGCGCCGCCGGTCTCGCCGCCCCGCACCCGCTATGTCGATGCGTCGGGCGCGCCGGTTTATACGAACCGTCTGGTCTTTGAACGCTCGCCCTATCTGCGCCAGCACGCGCATAATCCGGTCAACTGGCGACCGTGGGGGCCGGAGGCGCTGGCCGAGGCCGAAGCGCGCGGCGTGCAGGTCTTTCTCTCGGTCGGGTATGCGACCTGTCACTGGTGTCACGTGATGGAGGAAGAAAGCTTTGACAACGCCGACATCGCCCGCGTGATGAACGAGAATTTCGTGCCGGTCAAAGTCGACCGCGAGACCCTGCCCGACATCGACTCGCAATACATGCTGGCGACGCAAATCCTGACGGGGCGCGGCGGCTGGCCGAACAACCTGTTCCTGATGCCCGACGGACAGCCCATCGTTTCAACCAGCTATCAGCCGCCGAATGCGTTTCTTGATACGCTCACCAATCTCTCGCAGGACTGGCGCAACCCCGAGGGCCGGACCGCGATGGCCGAACAGGCCGCGTCCGTCTCCGAGTTTGTCCGCCTGATTGCCGGATCACGCAGCGCCGCGCAGGACATCACCGAGGCGACATTCGAAAAGGCAACGGCGGGCCTGCTCGAAGATCACGACAATTTTCTGGGCGGTTTCGGCAAGGGGCCGAAATTCCCGAACGAGACAATGATCCGCTATCTGCTCGACCGGTACGAGCGCACGGGCGACCGCAGCGCAGCCGACGCGGCACTGGTGACCTTGCGCCATATCGCGGCAGGCGGGATTCACGATCACGTCGGCGGCGGCTTTCACCGCTATGCGGTTGATGTGAACTGGCGCACCCCGCATTTCGAAAAGATGCTCTATAATCAGGGATTGCTGACGCGCAATTACCTGCAAGCCTATCGCCTGACCAAAGACCCGGTTTTCGAGCGCGCCGCGCGCCGTGCGCTGGATTATGTCATCCGCGACATGACCGCCCCCGAGGGCGCGTTCTACGCCGCCGAGGATGCCGTCAGCCCCGTTACAGCGGGCGGCAAAACCGAAGAGGGCGCGTATTACGCATGGACCTACGACCAGCTCGACGCCGCACTCGGCGGTCAGGCGGACATGATCCGCAGCGCCATCGGCCTCGACCAGCCGCCGACGATACCGGCAGGCTCGGTTGTGCATGTCAGCCCGGATCGCCCGTCGGATTTTGCTGCGCTTGATCCGGCACTCGAACAAATGCGTCAGGCCCGCGAAGGCCGCCCGCATCCGATCATCGACACCAAACTGATTGCGGGCTGGAACGGCCTGATGATCCGCGCACTGGTGGACGGGGCCGAGACACTGAACCAGCCGCGCTATCTTGATGCGGCCAAGCGCGCGACCGAATTTGTGACAACCCGCATGCTGTCCCCCAACGGCGATCTTGCCCGCGCATGGGCCTCCGGCCCGCTCGAAGACGGCGCGCTGCGCGATTATGCGTGGATGGGCCTTGCTCTTGTAGCCCTTGCGGATGCAACGGACGACACGCGCTATCTCGGGCTGGCGCAAAAGATGAGCGACGAGATTATCGCGCGCTTTGTCGATGCGCCGAACGCCCCCCTGCGCATGGCGCAACAGGCCGGACCGCTGGGGTCGACGTATGATGTGATCGAGGGATCGACGCCGACGGGCAACGCCGCCGCCCTCGAACTTTTCGGCATGCTGTCACGGCGCGGCGAGGACAACGAGGCCGTCGATAATATCCAGCGCGCCGACAACCTGCTGGGCGCATTGTCCGGCTCCATCGTGCAGGCGCCCGAGGCGAATATCTCGTCGGTGACGGCGGCGGCGGTGTACCGCGACGGCGAGACGGGAACCACCCGTCGCCTCGGCGGCGGCACGGCAACCGCGCGCCTTGATCTGCAAGGCGACCAACTGACTTTGCATCTCGATTTTGCCCCCGGCTGGCACGCCAATTCGCATCAGCCGCTGAACCCCGACCTGATCGCAACCGCGCTCAGCGGGTCGGGACTGGGCAGTGTTGCGTATCCCAATCCGAAAATGATCTCGCTCGGATTTCAGGACGAACCGCTTGCGGTGCTGGAGGATCAGGCGAAAATCAACGCCACCGTCACGCCCGAAACCGAAAGCGCCGAGCTGACAATACAAATCTGCGGAACCGACCGCTGCCTACCGCCTGAACAACACTTGTTCCGACTGCCCGGCTCGATCTGAGGGGGTGCGGTTCGTCCCGCGCGGCGCGGCCTAACCTGCTGCGTCCGCGCTGGAGGTCAGAGCGGCGGCGCGGCGCGGGAACAGGCGTGGCATCGGAATCCGCGCCCAGCGTTGTTCCTGTTCGGTCGGAACCCCTGCCGCCTTCATCGCATCGATTGACCACGCGCGGCGGTCGCGCAAAATACCGGCATAGAAATCGAGTGCGCCGGGCCGGTTATAAACGCCCCAATGGCACACTTTTCGGGGCGGTCCGCCGCCAATCACGACACCGCGCACCGACAGCCATTCCTGCAACGCCGGACTGTCGAGTTGCAGATCGAGCCAGCCGTCAAAATCCTCGCCCATGCCGTGTGACCCGACGCAAATCGGCGTCACGCCCTTGATCTTTGGCGCGAAGCGTTCGACCAGCACATCGAAAAAATCATTCTCCCGCGCGACCACGCTGTAAATCTCGGGCTTGCGCGCAGGGGCGGCGAGATCAATCGCCTGCATCGTGTCGCGGGCCACGCTGACCAGTTCAGCCGGTCCCAGCAGCAGCACGCGCCCGACCCGCTCCAGCACATCCGTCCGGCCCCGCCGCGCCGCAACACGCAACGCCGTCAGCGCAACACGCGCGCCGAGGCTGTGCACAAAAATGTCGATGTCGCGCGCCGGATAAGCTTCGGCCAGCATTTCGAGCGTGCGCAGCAGGGCACGCCCCGCCTCGCCCGCCTCCTGATAGGCACGGCAAAACGCGCCCATGCGCTGGTTCGGACGGCTCGACCATGCGAACCCGACACAAAGGCCGTCGATGCCCCACGGGTCGCGCTCGCGAAACCCGAGGCCGGCGGGCCAGCTTGCGGGCCGTTGCCAGCGGTCGGCCTCCACACGCTCCGGGTCAAAATGATAAAGGTAATCGTGCGGATTGGCAGCGTTGGGGTCGTAGGGGTCGAATTTATACCCGTGGACCATCACGACCAGCGGCTGTGATTTTCGAAGGGCGGGCGCGGCGGCGCGAATGGTGGCAGGCGAAATTTCAGGAGCCTCCGCGCCCAGCGCGGGGTCGAAAACCAAGGGGCTGCGCCCCGAAACGGCGAGCCTGAGCATCGCCATAAGTCACCTCCTGTTTGGCCCGTATCGTACTGCCGGTTCCGCTTTGCCCGGCTTAACCGGTGTAACGACGATCCCGCGGCGTTGTTCCAACCTGAAACGGCCCTTGACGCGGGCGGTTACACATCTAGCCTTGCACGTATGATCGCGGCGTTTCCGTCGCTCGTGCTCACATCTTACATCGCTGATGCTCGCGTCATCTGTGCGCATGCTCACATAATGCAGGAAATATTCCATGAAGTTCGGAATCGGACAGTCCGTTTCGCGTGTCGAAGACCCCCGATTGCTGAAGGGTGCGGGCAATTATGTTGATGACATTACCTTGCCGGATCAGCTTTACGGTATGGTATTTCGCTCGCCCTATGCGCATGCACGCCTGATTTCATTGGATATTTCGGACGCTGTTGCCACGGCGGGCGTTCACGCCGTCTATACGGCGGGCGATCACAGATTGCGTGGATTAGGCGAACTTAAGACTCAAATGCCCGTTAAAAATGCCGACGGAACCGACGGCGCGTATCCCGGCCTGCCCCATCTGGCCGAGGGCATCGTCCGCTATGTTGGACAACCCGTCGCCTTTATCGTGGCCGACAGCATCCGCGCCGCCAAGGATGCCGCCGATCTGATTATGGCTGATTTCGAGGACTTGCCCGTTGTCGTCGACGGCGAGGCGGCTCTGAACAGCGACGCGCCGCAACTGTTCGATGATATTCCCCGCAACCGCGCCTATGATTGGGAGGTCGGAGATAAGGCCGCGACCGATGCCGCCTTTGCCGCCGCTGCGCATGTGTCAACGCTGCGGATGGAGAACACGCGGGTGATCGTCAACGCGATGGAACCGCGCGCGATCAACGCGGCCTTTGCGAACGACCGCTGGGATATTCACGTCTCGACTCAGGGCGCACACGCAATGCGCGGGCAAATTGCAGCCGTGCTGGGCGCGGACCCCCAACAACTGCGCGTGCGCGTGCCCGATGTCGGCGGCGGGTTCGGCATGAAGCTGATGCTGCATCCCGAATACGGCCTCGCCTGCGCCGCCGCGCGCGATTTAGGCCGCCCTGTGAAATGGACCGGCGACCGTTCCGAATCCTTCCTCAGCGATCTTCAGGGCCGCGATCTGACCACCTATGCCGAGGCGGCCTGCGATGCAGACGGAAAGATACGTGCGATGCGGTTGAGTTCGGTCTCCAACCTCGGAGCGTATCCATCGCGCGCGGGACCGTCTTGTCACACCACATTCTGCGGAGACCTCGCGCCCACGGTCTATAACATCCCGACGATCCATAACCGTGTGCAGGGTGTCTATACCAACACGACCCCGACCGACGCCTATCGCGGCGCAGGCCGGCCCGAACAGAACTATATTATGGAGCGGCTGATCGACCGTGTCGGCGCGGACCTCGGGATTGCGCAGGACGAGATCAGACGCCGCAACCTCGCCACCCCCGATATGATGCCGTGGACAACCGCGCTGGGTATCCCGTTCGACAGCGGCGATTTCCCCGGCATTCTGGAGGCAACCGTCGAGCGCGCCGATGTGAAGGGCTTCCCCGCCCGCCGCGCCGCCGCCGAGGCACGCGGCAAGCTGATGGGCATGGGCGTCGTGTCCTATATGGAGCGCACCGGCGGCGCACCCGAGGAAACAGCGCGTATTGAAATCTTCCCCGCCAAGGACGGTCAGCCCGACCGCGTTCGGATCGAGGTCGGCACACAGTCCACCGGCCAAGGCCATGAAACCGCGTTCCCGCAACTCGTCCACGCCAAACTCGGCGTGCCCTATGAGTGTATCGAATGGGTGGCGGGGGATTCCGACAGCCTGCCCCAAGCTGGCGGGACGGGCGGATCACGCTCGGTCATCATGGCCAGCAAGTCATTTTTTGCCGCCTCGGATGAAGTGATCCGGCTTGCGAAGCCCGGCGCTGCGGATGAGTTGGAAGTCTCAGAAGCGGATCTGGAATTTGAAATCGAAAACGGCGGGCAATTCCGCGTGGTCGGAACCGACAAAACCGCGACGCTGTTCAGCGCCGTGTCGCGGCTGGAGGGCGGGACGCTGAAAGGCGAGGCAAAGGTCGGCGGGGGCAGCAAGTCTTTCCCGAACGGATGCCATATCTGCGAGGTTGAGATCACGCCCGAAACCGGCGACGTCAGGCTGACGAAGTATACCGTCGTTGACGATTTCGGCACGCTGCTGAACCCGATGCTGGCCATCGGACAGATCGTCGGCGGCGTGGCACAGGGCGTCGGAGAGGCGCTGCACGAAGCGGCAATTTATGACCCCGAAAGCGGCCAGCCTCTGACAGGATCGTTCATGGATTACCAGATGCCGCGCGCCTACGACCTGCCCGCCATCGACGTCGATTTCCGTCCGACTTTCTGCACGACAAATCCGCTGGGCGCGAAAGGATGCGGCGAGGCGGGGACTGTCGGCGCGGCGGGCTGTACCGTCATTGCCGTGCTGGATGCCCTGCGCCCGTTCGGCATTAAAGAGATCGACATGCCCGTCACACCTGCGAAAGTGTGGCGGGCGTTGCAGGGCGCGTCGTACAAAGAGGCAGCGGAATGAAGCATCTTCTCATCACGATTACAGGCTGCGCCGTGATGGCGGGTTGCGGCGTCGGACCGGCCTTTGAAGATACAAGACCGATGCGCAACACCAATGATATGCAGCAACAGACCATTGCGGGCGCGACCTGTACGCGCGGCGAAAAACCGTTCACGCTGATCGTTGACCGCGACGGAACCGCGACAGGCCGCCTGATCGCGCCGCCGCCGCCCAAGGGCGAAAAGCGCAGGATCATGCCCGAATTTGCCGCTGCGCTGACCCCGATCGACCGCGACACGGTCGAGTTGGTGGTCGCAGACGGCATCGTCACGGGCGAGGCCGTGCGCGAGCGCATGACGGCGGTTCTGAAAAACGGCGAGGCCATCCTGCGCGGTGACAGCTTTGACTGCACCGGCATCCGCGTGCGCCCGGCAGGAGCATAATGGCGGCGATTATTGCCGCTGTTACGCAACTCCCGAAAGCGGATCAGCGCAGGCGGCTATTTGCGCGCGATGTTCAGCTTATGCGTGCGAAGCTGTCCGTCGGGCCATACACTCGACTTGCGCGAGGTTGCGACCTTCGCGGCCGCACAATCACAGGGCTTCTCGCCGATTGCGCCCTCGTGGTGCAACTCCAGCGTCGCCTCATGCGCACCGACGTCCAGCTTTACAAAAACAGGGCCGCGGTCGCTCAAACGATAGGCGCGCTCTGACACCGCAACCGCGCTGTCCCCCACGCAATGCGCAAGGCGGCGCGCTTCTTCGGGTGTCCACCCCGACGAGGTCGCACACTCTGTTACCCACGAAATCGCGTCGCTTGAATCAAAGCTTTCCGGCAAAAATCGGCAGTCGTTCATAGCCTGTATCCCCATACAGTATTCTCGGACGCCCCCTTTTCAAAACAATGCAAGGCGCGCGCCCGAAGTCTGATGCCCCAGCAATTTCAGTGTCTCAAGCTTTGCCTTCAATCACGTTAAAAATAAGAGATTTGCATCACATTCTCTTCATTTATCTGGCGGGAAAAGTCCGCTTGTCAGGCCGTAAGTTGTGGTGCAGCGTGGCGGTCCTTTTTACCCGGAGAGTCCTATGAAAGCTGCCGTATGCCGCGCCTTTGGCGCACCGCTCATCATCGAAGATGTGGCGCTCGCCGCGCCCAATTCGGACGAAGTCAGGGTGGACATAAAGGCGTGCGCGATCTGCCACAGTGACCTAACGTATATTGATGGCGGCTGGGGAGGAGACTTGCCTGCGGTCTTCGGCCACGAGGCGTCGGGCATCATTGACTCTGTCGGGGCGGGAGTGACCGATTTTGCACCGGGGGACCGTGTCGTCGTGACACTCATCCGGTCTTGCGGAACCTGTCATTGTTGTACGCAGGGCGCGCAGGTCGCGTGCGAAACGTCGTTTCCGCTCGACGCAAAATCACCGCTGAGCGTCGGGGGCGAGACGCTGAAACACGGGCTGCGCACAGGCGCGTTTGCCGAACAGGCGGTGGTCCACCAATCGCAAATCGCAAAGATCGACGACGATATCGGGTTCGACGTCGCGTCCCTGCTGGCCTGCGGTGTCATCACGGGTTTTGGCGCCGTGGTTAACACGGCGGCGGTTCCGGTCGGCGCGACGGTGGCGGTGATCGGCCTCGGCGGCGTCGGCATGAACTGTATTCAGGGGGCGGCGGTGGCGGGCGCAAGCACGATCATCGGACTGGATATCGCAGCGGATAAAATGGCCCTCGCCAAAGACTTCGGCGCGACCCACGCCGTCGATGCCGCCGCCGATGATGTCGCCGCGCAGGTCAAGGCCCTGACGAACGGGCGCGGTGCGGATTACGTCTTTGTCTCCGTCGGCTTGAAACGGGCGATTGAAAGCGCGCCGGATATGCTCGCGCCGCTGGGGTCGATGGTGATTGTCGGGATGCCGCCAACGGG
>CALGNW010000006.1 GCA_937958345.1 uncultured Neomegalonema sp.
GGCGCTGGGGGTGGAGTTTGTGGTCGATACCTGTGTGGTCGTGACACCGATCCTGCCGGACGTTTCCGGCGGGAAAGGCGGCGGCGCGATGATGACGAACTCGGCCAAGTTCGCCCATTACGCCAAGGGCAATACCGGCCATGATCCGCTGTTCGGGTCGCTGGGCGAATGTATCGAAAGCGCCGTTGCAGGGCGGCTGGTGCGGGACGGCGCGCTATGGGGATGACATGGCAGGGCACGGCGCTGACGGGCGGGACGGCATCGGGGGCGGTGCTGCGCCTTGATGCGCCGATTAGTTTTTGGGGCGGGGTTGACCCGGCGACGTCCGCGATATGCCTTGCGGGGCATCCGCAGGCGGGCGTGCGAATTGCCGGAACGGTGCTGGTGATCGAGCGGCTGGTCGGGTCATCGTCGTCCAGCGCCGTGATGCTGGAACTGCTGTATCGCGGGATCGGACCTGCCGCGCTGATCCTCGGCGGGCGCGATGCGATTTTACCGATCGGGTCGCTGGTCGCGGGACAGATGGGGTGGACGGCCTGTCCGGTGATCGTGATGGACGCGCCGCCGTTTCAGACCGGCGATGTTGTTCGGGTTGAGGATGGGGTGGTGACGATATCCCCGGACGTTTAATATCGGGATGCGCCGTTCCGAGGGGTGGCGTGGAGCGCCGCCCCGTTGGGGCGGAACGGCGCTTGCCTCCGCTGCGCGGAGGCTGTCTCAACCAGCGAAGCTTGCGCCTTTTTACAGCAATCAATCTTGTTTAAGCGCCCTTCGTTGCAGTTTACCATTGGCGGTTCTCGGGAGGGTATCGATCTGATGGAAGGCGCGGGGGCATTTGTAGCTGGCGAGGTGCGCCGTGCAGTGCGCGCTTAAGGCGTCGGCATTGAACTCGGAGACCGGGACGATCCATGCGGCGATGATCGACAGGCCGTCTTCGATCTGCACTTCTGTCACCGCACATTCAGCGACGGAGGGATGCTGCGCGAGGGCTTCTTCGACCTCTTGCGGGGCCACGCGATAGCCTTGGGCGTTCATCATATCGTCGTCGCGGCCCTGATAGGTAAGCGCCCCGCCCTCGCCCATCACGGCGCGGTCGCCGGTGAGAAACCAATCGCCTGCATAGGCGGCGCGGGTGCGTCTCTCGTCCTGCCAATAGCCAAGCATGAGTCCGGGGTCACTGCGATGCGTGGCCAGCACACCGGACTCGCCCAACGGAACGGGTGCGCCATCTTCGCCGATCACGGCAACATGGCGTCCGGGTTGTGGAGTGCCCATCGCGCCCGAAGCTGTCTCGTGATGCGGGCCGGAGGAAATGAAGGTCGAGATTTCCGACATGCCGAGCGACTCGTAGAGGGGCTTGCCCGTGGCGGCGAGCCATGCGTCACGGATGCTCGGTGACAGTGCTTCGCCTGCCGTGATGCCGTGGCGCAGGCTGGCGAAACCCTCGCGCAGGCCGTCGCCGTATTTCAGCAAGCGGCGATACATGCCCGGCACGGCGGCAAAGATCGTCGGTTGCCATTGCGCGGCGAGGCTTGGCCAGACTTCCGGCGCGCGGTCTCCGGCGTTGAGGATCGCGGTCGCGCCGACTGACCACGGATCGGACAGGCCGCAGCCGAGAACGTAGGTCCAGTTGAACGCGCCGGTGTGCATGACGCGGTCGCTCTCCCGCATGTCGTGCCAGCCCGCGCGCATCATCCGCCGCGCCCAGACGCTGCGCTGTGCATGAAGAACGCCCTTGGGTTTGCCCGATGTGCCGGAAGTATAAACGAGCTGCGCGGGATCATCGCGGTGGGTGTCGGCATAGGGGGCCGCTGCGCCGCTCAGGTCTTCGGGCGAGAGGCGGATCGACGCGGTGTCAAAGACGGGGCAACCGGCATCGACAATCGCAAAGCGCGGGGCGGCGTCGGCGGCGATATAGCTCAGCTCGTCGGGGGAGAGTTGCGAGGACAGCGGCATCGCAATGCCGCCCGCCGCGATGACTCCGAAATAGGCGATGGGGAACTGCGGCGTGTCTCCGATACGGATAAGCACACGGTCGCCGCGCTGTAACCCGCGCGACAACAACGCCCCCGCCGCGCCGCGCACTGCGCTGTTGATTTGCTCGAAGGTCCATACGCCGGTCGCGGTGTCCGGCGCAGCGCCATCGGTGACAATCAGCGCGTGTTTATCCGGCCAGCGCGCGGCAGGACCGGCCACGACATAACGTGCCATGTTGAACCGTTCGGGGCACGGTTCAGGGGCGGGGCCGTTATGGATGCTGGCGCGTGAGGTCATGGCTTTGTTTCGGGCAAAGGAGACCCCGGATCAAGTCCGGCAGAGGAGAAGTTTAACGGCGCCGCAGCACGATGCTCAAAGAAAATCCTTCCTGATATCGACGCTGTCTTTCTTGCCGATTTTGCCCTTATGGGCCTTGAGCCACGCATCGGTGGTCGCCCTGCCCGCCTCGCGCAACTCGGTGATGACTTTCACATCAGGTTTGATCTTGGTGGCCACGCTGAAGGCGGCCATCGTCGCGTCGTCGCGGATCGAGTGGACGCGCATGCGCTTCCAACGGTCCTTGCCGATGATGCCCTCGTCGATCAGGTGTTGAACGAAATCAATCGCCCGCATCTCGCGCGTCAGCGAGGCGTTAAAGCTGATTTCATTGATGCGGTTGGCGATTTCACCTGCCGTTTTGGGAGTCGTCTCGCGCTCGATCGGATTGATATGGACGATCAGCACGTCGCGGCATTTGGCCTCGTAGATCAGGGGATAGATCGCCGGGTTCCCGACATAACCGCCGTCCCAATACGGCTCGCCGTCGATCTCAACCGCCTGAAACAGATACGGCAGACAAGCCGAGGCGAGGATGGCATCAACGGAAATATCATCGCCGCTGAAAATCTTCGGGCGGCCATGGCGGACGCTGGTGGCGTTGACGAAAACCTTGGGACCGTTGTTCGGGTGGCAGACCTCGTCGAAGTCGATCATTTCCTCCAGCAAATCGCGCAGAGGATTGATGTTGAGCGGATTAAGCTGATACGGCGAGAACGTGCGCGTCAGCCAGTCGCTCATCATATAAGCGGGGGAATATTCGAAAAAGCCCGCCAGCGTCGCCGGGTCGGGCGGCAGAGCGAACATCTGAAACGGCGAAGACGGTCCTGCCGCGCGCTCGACGATCTTGGTCCAGAACTCGGCCAGCAAGTCCTTCGCGCCCTGACGCCCGCCGCGGGCCAGACCCGTGACCAGCATCGCCGCGTTCATTGCGCCCGCACTGGTCGCGGTGATCGCCTCGAATTCGAGATCTTCTTCTTCGAGCAGGCGGTCGAGCGAGCCCCAGGTGAAGGCTCCGTGCGCGCCGCCGCCCTGTAGGGCCAGGTTGATGGTTTTGGTCATACTGGATTGCTCCGCCCCGGGCGAAGACCCGGAGCCTCGATGATTGAGGATCGCTCTCGAACGAGCAAGGCCCCCGGTCTTCGCCGGGGACAGTGGGGGCTTTCAGTGATTTTCCGGGAAAAATACACTTGCCGCTGCAAAGCTTTCGCTTGTGTCAGCGCCGGGCGCTTTTGCTTTGAAAAAGCTCCTAAAGCGCGGTCCAACCCCCATCGACCGAGATGCTGGTTCCCGTGATCTGTGCCGCGCCTTCGCTGCACAGGAAAGCCGTTGTTGCGCCGATTTGTTCGACGGTGGCAAATTCGCGGGTCGGGGTGCGGGTCAGCATGACCTGATCGATCACCTCGTCCTTGGTCATGTTATTGGCCTTCATCTGACCCTCAAGCTGCGCCTCGACCAGCGGGGTCCAGACATAACCGGGACAAACGGCGTTGCAGGTGACATTCACCCGCGCCTCTGCGGCCTCGAGCGCGGTGACTTTGGAAAAGCCTACGATGCCGTGTTTGGCGGCGACATACGCGCTTTTATACGGCGAGGCGGTCAGGCCGTGGGCCGAGGCGATGTTGACGATGCGGCCCCATCCGCGCTGTTTCATGCCCGCGATGGCCGCACGGGTGGTGTGGAAGGCCGAGGACAGGTTGATCGCGATGATCGCATCCCACTTGCCGACCGGAAAATCCTCGATCTTTTCGACGTATTGGATACCCGCGTTGTTGACGAGAATATCAACCTGTCCGAATTCTTTTTCCGCGCCGGTGATCAGGTTCGCGCAATCCTCGGCCTTGGACATATCCGCGCCGACATAGGCAACCTGCGCGCCGGTATCCGCAGCGAGTTGTTTGGCGACCTCGCGCGAATCGTCGCTGTGGGTGTGATCGTTTATGACGACCTTACAGCCTTGTTCAGCCAGCGATTTTGCGATGCCAAGTCCGATGCCGCTGGTCGATCCGGTGACGACGGCAATTTTTCCGTTCAGCATAATGAATCCTCAGAATTTGTGCGTTGCGGTGAGGTATAGTGCAATGCAGCATAAATTGCGAGACACAGTGACGTGCGCGTCAATAAACGCCGATTTTCAAGGGGGTGCTTGGGGTCAAATTAGGCGTAGGCGACACGATACTTTCCCATCATGCGGGTCACCCTCGGACGTGATTCGATCATCCAGCGCGGCGAACGCTTGCGTTTTTGGCTCTGGATTGCCCGGTGAATCGTGCAGTCAGGAGGCCGGAGTTGCCCGCTATGCCGCCTTACGCATTCGCGCCGCGAAGGCTGGGCGGCAAAACCTGTTCAAAAAGGTCAATTTCGTCGTCGCGGCCTACGCTGACACGGATACAGCGGTTCAGACCTTGCGGCCCCGGCATTCGGATAAAGACG
>CALGNW010000007.1 GCA_937958345.1 uncultured Neomegalonema sp.
GCAATACGCGCCAAACCGTATGCGAATCTCTTACGAAGTTAAAGTGTCGCAGCACTTGAGCCGCCGCAGATTCTCGGTTAGGGCATGGTGCATCGCACAAAAATGAGATTTCAATGACCGTTCGGCCCCTAAAACGCGCGCGTCTCTCGGTTTCCGACAAGTCTGGACTGATCGAATTCGCGCGTGCGCTGCATGATGCTAAAGTTGAGCTTGTCTCAACGGGCGGCACGTCAAGGGCGATTTCCGAGGCCGAGATACCAGTCAAGGATGTCTCCGAGCTGACGGGCTTTCCAGAAATGATGGATGGCCGAGTCAAAACTTTGCACCCGGCGGTGCATGGCGGGCTGCTCGCGCTGCGCGACAATCCAGAGCACGCGGCGGCCATGACCGCGCATGGCATTGGCGGCATCGACCTGTTGGTGGTGAACCTCTATCCGTTCGAATCGACCGTTGCGAGCGGCGCGGATTTCGACACCTGCATCGAGAATATCGACATCGGCGGTCCGGCCATGATCCGGGCCGGGGCGAAAAACTGGCAGCATTGCGCCGTCGTGACCGAGCCGGAAGATTACGCGACCGTCTTGGCGGCTCTGCCCGATGGCGGCCTCGATGATAGCGCCCGCAAGACCCTCGCGGCCAAGGCCTATGCCCGCACCGCACGTTATGATGCGGCGATTTCGGGCTGGTATGCTCAGGCACTGGGCGAGACGGCGCCGCGCTCAACCGCCTTTGCCGGAACCCTGCGCCAAACCCTGCGCTATGGCGAAAACCCGCACCAATCCGCGGCGTTCTATGTCACGGGCGCAGATTCAAACGGGCATATCCGCCCCGGCGTCGCCACCGCGACACAGCTTCAGGGCAAAGAGCTGAGCTATAACAACATCAACGATACCGACGCGGCCTATGAAGCCGTGGCCGAGTTCGACGACCCGGCCATCGTGATCGTCAAGCACGCCAATCCTTGCGGCGTTGCGACGGGGGCGTCCCTGCGCGATGCCTACGAGCGCGCGTATAACTGTGACCGCGTATCGGCCTTTGGCGGCATTGTTGCCTGTAACCGCCCGCTGGACGGCGAAACCGCCGCCAAAATTGCAGAGATATTCACCGAGGTTGTCATCGCCCCCGATGCGGATGCCGCAGCGCGGGAGGTTTTCGCCGCGAAGAAAAACCTGCGCCTGCTGACGGTCGGCGGTCTGCCCGATCCGACCACCCCCGCGCGCACGCCGAAATTCGTTTCCGGCGGGTTTTTGCTTCAGGATCGCGACGGCGGACGCATCTCAGCCGCCGATCTGACCGTCGCCACCACCCGTCAACCGACCGAAGACGAGTTGCGTGATCTGATGTTTGCGTGGCGTGTGGCAAAGCATGTCAAATCCAACGCCATCGTCTATGCGAGGGACAGCGCGACCGTCGGCATCGGTGCGGGCCAGATGAGCCGCGTGGACTCTACCCGCATTGCCGCGCGCAAGGCCGAGGATATGGCCGAGGCGATGGGCCTTGCCGAACCGCTGACGCGCGGATCTGTTGTCGCCTCCGATGCCTTTTTCCCCTTTGCGGATGGCGTGGTGACCGCTGCCGAAGCCGGGGCCACCGCGCTGATACAACCCGGCGGGTCGATGCGGGACGACGATGTCATCGCCGCCGCAAATGATCTGGGCCTTGCGATGGTCTTCACCGGTATGCGCCACTTCCGGCACTAATCCTTTTTCCTTTTGCTTGCGTTCCTTTCGGAGTCCCTCCCATGACAATCCCCGCCCTCGACGCCCTTCTCCTTCCGCTATGCCGACAGGCCGGTGCGGCGATTATGGATGTCTATGACACCGATTTTGAGGCCCGCGCCAAGGACGACGACTCGCCCGTGACAGAGGCGGACCTCGCCGCGGACCGCATCATCGTTGCGGCGCTGGAAAAGGCCTTTCCCGAGATCGCAGTTGTCACCGAGGAGCGCGCCTCATCCCATGAGGGCGAGCGGCCCGAGCGGTTTTTCCTGATTGATCCGCTGGACGGCACGAAAGAATTCGTCAAGCGCGGCGGTGATTTTACCGTCAACATCGCCCTGATCGACAACGGCGTACCCGTGCGCGGCTATGTCTTTGCCCCCGCGCTGGACCGCTTTTTCTGGACCGATGACAACGGCACGGCGATGCTGAAAGAGGGCGATGAACCTGCCCGCGAGATTTCCGTCTCCACTCCCGACAACGACGCCCTGCGCATTGTCGCAAGCAAGTCGCATAAAAATCCCGAAACCGAAGAATATATCGGGCGTTACAGCATCTCGGACTACAAATCGGCTGGCTCGAGCCTCAAGTTCTGTCTCGTCGCCACCGGTGAAGCCGACCTTTATCCCCGCCTCGGCCCCACGATGGAATGGGATACGGGGGCGGGTGATGCGGTGCTGCGCGCCGCGGGCGGTTTTGTTGACCGGATGGAGGGCGGCCCGGTGCAATACGGAAAATCCGACCTCTATAATCCGCATTTCGTTGCCTATGCCGCCGGTGTCACGCTGAAAAGCTAGGTTCGCAAATCCCTGTTCCGTGCACTATGTTTTGCGCAGCGCACGAAAGTTCTGACGTTTTCCCCATCAAACGAGTTGCCCATGGCCGTCCTGACCCACCTTCAACGCCTCGAAGCTGAGAGCATTCATATTTTCCGCGAGGTGGCCGCCGAGTGCGAAAACCCCGTCATGCTGTATTCAGTGGGCAAGGACAGTGCGGTTCTGCTGCGCCTCGCGATGAAGGCGTTTTATCCGTCGAAACCACCCTTTCCGATCCTCCATGTCGATACGACGTGGAAGTTCAAAGAGATGATCGCATTTCGCGACAAAATGGCAGAAGATTTGGGCCTCGACTTGCTGGTTCATATCAACGAGGACGGCGTGAAACAGGGCATCGGCCCGTTCACCCACGGCTCCAGCGTCCATACTGACATTATGAAAACCCAGAGCCTCAAACAGGCGCTCGACAAGGGCGGGTATGATGCGGCCTTCGGCGGCGCACGGCGCGACGAGGAGAAATCCCGCGCCAAGGAACGCATTTTCTCGTTCCGCACGGCACAGCACCGCTGGGACCCCAAAACCCAGCGCCCTGAACTGTGGAAGCTCTACAACACCAAAAAAGCACCGGGAGAAAGCATCCGCGTCTTCCCGCTGTCG
>CALGNW010000008.1 GCA_937958345.1 uncultured Neomegalonema sp.
GCTTCTGCGGTCGCCTGATCATATGTCACGGGATTGTCGATGAATTCCTGAGCCGTGCCGGTTTCAGGTCGTCCGGAAACCGTCTTTTCGGCCAGCGCCTGACGCATATCCCAATGCTCGGCATACTTACCGTCCTCATTGAAATACATCAGATCGAAAATCTTCGACGGGCCTGTGCCGTCGCCGCGATCAACTTCCCGGAACATAACCAGATAGTTGCCGTTATCAAGGAAGCCCCGCTCGCCCACCCACGGGATCTGCTTCGAGGAGAAGCCTTCGGGACGGTCGGCGATCAGGGCGTAGACCGGTTCCATGCCGTCCGCCATATCGGGACTGTGCTGGATGTAAGGGTCGGCGGCAGTAGCGAGGAAGGCTTCCTTGTCTTTCTTCGCGCCCGCCTTGAACATCGTTTGCAGGGTGCGCATCGCTGTCGCGCGGCCATCATGGCCGATGGGGGCAACGAAGTCGAAATCCTGCGGGCAGGTTTGTGCGAATGCGGGGACTGCCATTAATGTTGCGACCAGTGCGATACCAAATCGGTTTAGCATGGGGTCAGTCCTTCTGTCTGAATACGAGAAAGATGCAGAGCGCGGCGATGATCGCGAAGACCAGCCCGCCAATTACATTCTCGGCTCGGCGGATATTCACTTAGTGGCGTCGCGTTAAGCGTCAGTCCTGAATCATCGGCAGCGGCTTTTACCGCTCCCGACCCGGTTTTTCGCATGGGGTTACGCTTCGCGCTGCCAGGTGATTTGCGGATTTTCACGAAACGCAAAGCGTTCAAGGTGGCTGCCGAGAAAGTTTTCCAACTTCTCGATCTCGCCTTCACCACCGGTCGCCTGCAACGTCAGCGCGTTGGTGCTGGCGCGAAGCTGGCAAGACCCGAAAGGAAGCGAGACTTTCCCTTCTTCGTGCGTAAACTCGACCGGAACCTTGTGGCCAAAATGCTTGCAGAGCTGTTGAAGATACTTGCTGGCATTTTCTGTTGTTACGTTAGCGGTACTGACTGTCATCGCTGCCTCCGTGTTGTTGGGAACCAGAGATAGACGCCGTGAGCCTTTGTGATTAGGGTGTAATTCCCGTTATCACTGTTAGATAAATTTAAAAGATGATCGAAGAATACCGCCGTCTGGCCATCTTTGTTGCGGTCGTCGATGCTGGCAGTTTCAGCGAAGCAGGTCGTCGCCTCAAACTCTCAACTGCGTCTGTCAGCCATCATATCTCGAAACTCGAAAGCAAGCTTGGCGTCGCCTTGTTCTTTAGATCAACGCGGTCGTTGTCTTTGACACAAGAGGGTCAGGCGATGCTTGGTGCCGCGCGGCGTATGATCGCCGCCGGAGACGAAGCCCTCGATGCCCATGCCGATAACAGTGAACAGCCGGTCGGAGCCTTGCGCGTTGCCATCCCTGCGTTCGGACAAAGTACGCCAATCTATCAGCAGCTTTGGAGCTTTGCGTTACAGCACCCGATGGTGTCGATCTCTCTTCGGAGCAGCGACACGCCCATTGATCTCATCAAGGATGGTGTAGACGTTGCCATTCGGCTCGGCGTGCTCGCAGATAGCAGTTTGAAGAGTCGCCGCATCTCGGAATTCAACCGATTGCTGGTCGCCGCGCCAGAATATCTGGCAAAGCAAAAACCGATTAGGACTTTAAAGGATTTGTCGTTGTGCGATTTCATCGCCGTCGCCGCACTCCCTGACGCTGTGCAGCTTATCTCCGGAAAAGAGGATGCATCCGTTGAATTCGAAAATGTGAGACTAGAGGTCGACACCATAGCGGCGGCGATATCAGCGGTGAAGGCAGGCTTGGGACTGCGCGGTTTGCCGGAGATGGAAATTCGTTCGGATCTGGATGCCGGAACGCTTGTCCAAGTGCTGCCCGAGTGGCAGTTGCCTCTCTTGAACATCTATGCCGTATGGCTGGAAAACGGACCGCAAAAAAAGCTCACCCGCAGGTTAATCGACCATCTTGTATCAGGTAGTACCTGACTTGGAGACGTTTACTGTGTGGTTTGCCCATCGGGACCAGCTACGCTCTTTAAGCTATCGGATGTCCTCTAATTTTACCGGTCAAGACCAATCGGTGACGACCCCCTGAAACCGGCGAGCGGGTGTCAGAAGATGCTGTGGAAGAATGCTGCCGAGAGAAACTGAAGCAGCAGCGGTACAACCATCAGCAATACCAAGAGGCACAGGGCAAATGCGCCGAGGTTTTCATCCTTGGCCGCTGCCTCGGTTTCCTTCATCCGGCGAAACTGCAACCGCACGTCGTTGCGAAGTCTTTCGGCCTCTAACTGAGCCTTTTCCGCCTCGTCGCGCGGCAGGCGGTAGGGCCATATCATCCCCTCGGGTGATTGATCTTTGGGTGCGCCGCAGCCGACGCAGCCGTGATCGTTGGTGAGTTCGGCGACCCCGCAATATATGCAGCGCATGATGTTTGCTCTTTTTTCTGCTGATGCGACGGTAAAGTAGCAAGCAGGGATTAAATCTACAGAAACGTGTTTCTATTACGCTGTCCGTCTGAATACGGATGAGGGGTCGAGATGCGGTTAAGGGTGTTGGCGCTCGCGATACTGGCGGGATTGGCGGGATGCGGCGAAGAAGAGTTTGTAGACGCGCCGCCCCAGTCCGACCCCGGCAAACGGGCGAAAATGGACGTGATCGGGATGACGGCAAAGTCGTCCAAAGTCGCCATCGCGGCGGATAACCGCGTTCATTGGTTCACAGCACTGGCCAGCGAAACGCATTTATCGGCGGCAACCGCCATTCCCGCACAGGTCTCGCGGATGACGCCCGAACGCCGGTGCGATTTTACGCCGCCCGCAGAGGGATCGCTGGTCTCGGTTGTGAATCTGAGCGGGTCGCCGGTCGAGACAACGATCTTTCCGACGACCGAAAAGCTGATCGCCGATAATGTCGAGCGCCTGATCGACCGCAGCGGCGATAAGATGCTGATGATTCTGGGCAAGACGGCACTGGTTGATCCGTTCGAGATGGTTAACCTGATTTTGACCGAAACGTCCGCGCCCCTGCATCTGGTCCTGTCCGCGAAAAAACAGGTGATCTGGAACTTTGTCCCTGCCGAGGGTGTGAAGATCTCGCATGTTACCTTGCTGGGCCAGCAGGAGTTCGGGGTCGTCAATCTGCCCGAGGGCGTGAGCATCACGGCCCATGACGGCAAGATGCTGAAAAAATGCGATATCGCACCTGCCTATACCCCGCGCGAGGACTGGAAGCTGGCGCGGCGGAGCCGGGAGCATTTCGACAAGTACAAACTGAGAAGCGCGCGGTTCGATAACTGGCTGCGCAGTGCCCATAACGGATACTCTGCCGAGCATAAGGTCGAGGGCCTGTCATTCGGTCATGTCCTGATCGGGCCGGCGCCGCGAATTCTGGGCGAACGGGTTCCGTATCGCGGGATCGGTCAGGGCCATGTGCAAGTGGTCAGCAGCGTGCCGATTGATGTGATGGATCGCCGGGATTACGCGCGGAAGATGAAAGCCATTGCGACACAAAAGGCCGAGCAGTTCGTCGGGATGAGCCTTGCCGCCTATGGCCGCGAAAAGAATAAGCAGAGGAACAACTGAACCATGCGCATATTTCTGGTTATTCTTTTTATGCTCGCCACGTTGCCGATGATTATGGGCGGGTTTATCCAACTGAGCGCCGGGGCGATGATGTATTCGGCCACCCGCAATGTTCAGTCGCAGATTCTGGCCTCGGGCACGCGCGGCGAACCCTATAAGGATTCGCTGGATGTCGAGGGTCATCTGTTGCGCAAGTCCCATCCGGCGAAGGGGTATCTCGCGCTGTTGAATGCGAACGAGATGGACGACCTGCGCAGCATTCGCGTGCGCCAGAACCTGCCGTTGAACGCCTTTCTGGAGAACGGCGAGAGTAAGCCCGCCGACGAATTTATTCATATTCTGCTGTCTTCGCGCGCCCGCAAAGTTGCCGAGCGCGAGTGCCGTATTCTGAAACAATCACTGGCCGACAAATGTTCGGTGCGTTCGGCAGAGGCCAGAATGGACAAGCGCGGGCGTCACGTCACGCTGCGCGCCCGCTATGACTTTACCCAAAAGGACGGCATCGGCACATTCGAGGCGGACCTGCCCCTGCGCTATGTGGCGGTTAAAGAGAATTTCCGCCGCAAGGGCAGTGTGTCCGAATCCGCGCGGGCCAGCGTCTACCGGAAAATTTCCGACATGTGCAAATCCCTGCGCAGCCGCGAGGGGAATTGCGGGTTGTCGTCGGTCAGCGTCACGCCGCTGGATAAGAAAAGAGGTCTGTCGGTGAAGGCGACTTTGTCGGCCCTGCAGCGCCGGAGCTGATCGCAGGGATTAACGCGGCAGCATCAGCGAAACCTTGAGACCGCCAAGCGCGGAACTGCCCAAGGTGATGTCGCCGCCATGGGCGCGAGCCGCATCCAGTGCGATGCTGAGCCCGAGGCCCGAGCCGCCGCCGCCATCCATATTACGGGCCGCATCCAGCCGGTAAAACGGACGGAAGGCGGCTTCGCGCTGGGCTTCGGGGATGCCGGGGCCATTGTCCTCGATCGTGACGCCGACGTGACTGCGCGATGCATCCAGCGCCACCTGCACCGCGCCGCCGTATTTGACGGCGTTGCCGATCAGGTTCTGGACACAGCGGCGGATCGTGTCGGGGCGCAGCAGGGTGTTGAAATCACGATCCGCCTGAACCGCGAGGTCGACGCTGTGTCCCGCTGCGGTTTCAGCCTCGACAATCGCCTCGACAATCGCGCGCAGATCGGTTTGTGCCGGAGCCTCGCCCTCCTCGCCGCGTGCGAAGGCAAGAAAGCCGTCGATCATGCGCTCCATCTCGTCAACATCGGTCTTGAGCGCGGCTGCTTCGGGGTCGTCCTCGGCCAAGGCCAGCGCAAGGCGCATGCGTGTCAGAGGCGTGCGCAGGTCGTGACTGACGCCCGACAGCATCATGGTGCGCTGGCTGATCTGACGTTCGATCCGCCCGCGCATTAAATGAAACGCCCCGGCGGCGCGTCTGATTTCCTCGGCCCCGCTGGGCTTGAAGGGCGGGGCGGGCTGGCCCTTGCCGAAGGCCTCTGCCGCGTCGGCAAGCTGGCGGATCGGACGGACCTGATTGCGCAGAAAGATCACGGCAATCAGCATCAGAACCACCGCAGCCGCAACCATCCATACCAACAACAGATGCGGCTTTGATGCGATCATCCGGTTTTCGCGGGGGGTCGCGTGCAGCACGCCGTTTTTCAGGGCGACCTGCAGATCGACCCGTTTGTCGAGGGCGACGGTATCGACGCGGACGGGTCTGTCGATAAATTCCTGCACCGTCTCGGTGAGAACGCGGGGGATGATGCCATACGCCGGACGCCGGATGCCGGGGGCCAGCACGCCCTCGGGTTCGATCCAGATTTCATAGCCCAGAGATGCCGCGGCCTCGGCCAGCAGAGCCTCGCGCTCGAGCGGGTCTGTTTCCTGCTCGACCAGCGATGCGACCAGATTGATCTCGCTGGCGAACTCGGTCGCGAGCTGACGGGTTACGCCCGTCCAGTGGCGTTCGATGAAAACGAGGGCGACGACGACTTGCAGAATGGCGACCGGCACAATCAGGATCATCACCGAGCGGCCAAAAAGACTGCGCGGCAGGAATTTTTTGTAGCCCTGTACGGGAAAGTCCATGTGTGTGCCTCTGCCGCCTAGCGGGGCCGTTTGAGGTAGACGTAAAGCGCGCCCTCGCCTCCGTGGCGTTTGTGCGCCTGATAAATGCCGACCACCGCTCCCGCCAGCGCAGGTTCGCGCAGCCAGCGCGGCACATCGCGTTTCAGGACGCCGCGATTGTCGCCATAGCCGACCGCGCGGCCCCGGTAATCGCCGCCCTTGCCGGTGATGACAAGCACACAGCGCGCGCCGCCGGTGTATTGCGCCTGTATGAAACGGGTTAGCGCCGCGTGCGCCGCGTCGAGTGTCATGCCGTGCAGATCAACCCGCGCCTCGGGCGTGCGCTCGCCTTTCTTCAGGGATTTGGCTGTTTTGCGGTCCAGCCCCGGCGTGCTGTCGGTCAGGGGATCGACGGTGGCGGCATTCGGATAAAACCGCCGTGCGGGGACCGAGGGCAGCGGGCGGGACGGGCCACTGAAACCGCGCGGATCAGGCAGGCGTATCCGGCGTTTTTCAGGAGCGGCCTGATTGAGCGAAAGCGGCTTGGCGTCTTTTGTCGCGACCTGCCACAACGCCATTTCGTCGTCGCTGGTGTTGCGCGGTCCCCGGTCGGGTTTGTCCAGTTTTCGGGGCCGAGGGGTGCTCACGATCCCGCCCGGAACACCCGTCTCAGAGCGGCGGTCGGTGCCAGCGCAATCAGACGGCCCATCGCGCGCGTATCGCCCGCCGCAACGCCCGGTCCGTCGCCCGACCCGTAGAAAAAGTCGGCGCGGCGTGCGCCCTTGATGGCCCCGCCGGTATCCAGTGCAATGACCAGACGGCTGAGCGGTCTGACGGGAGAGTTGAAATCCACCCAGAACGGAATGCCGAGCGGATAGGCGCGCCGGTCAACGGCAATCGAACGCATGGCAGGCAGCGGCGTGCCGAAGGTTCCGATGGGCCCGAGGGACGGATCGGCGGCGAGTTCGGGGCGCTCGATGAAAAAGACATAGGATTTATTGGTCGCCATTACCGCATCGCGGCGGTCGGGATTGGCGCGAAGCCAGTCCTTGATCGAATCCGCCGTCACCTGCTCGAGAGGCATCACGCCCTGTTCAACGAGAGTCCGGCCAATCGCCTTGTAGGAATGGCCGTTCTTTCCGGCAAAACCGACGCGCGCGACCTGTCCGTCCGGCAGGCGGATACGGCCCGAGCCCTGAATTTCGAGAAAGAAAGAATCGACCGGATCATCAACCCAGAACAGCTCTAATCCGCGCCCTGCAAGTGCGCCGCGCTGTATGGCCGCGCGCTCGAAATAGGGAGTGTCAGCCGGCAGGTCCTTCGGTTTGGCGTAGATCGGATACTGATAGGGTCCGCCGCGCACCCGCGATCCGCGCAGTTCGGGTTCGTAATATCCGGTATAGAGCGACGCCCCGGCTTCGCCCGCGCCGTTGATTGAGACCGGCTCGAACCATTCCTCGAAAAACGCGCGCGCGCGGCGGGTTTCGGTGCGTGCGGCGGCGGCGCAGATGGGCCGCCAGTCGGTTCCGCGCCCGAAGACCGGCTCGCCGTTCAGGACAAGACCGCCGATACCGGCATCCGCCGCTCCACCGGTGAGTTTGCCGCAGGATTCGCGCAGGCTGATAAGAACCGGCGCGTGGTCGCCGCCTTCCCAACCGGGAAGCGAGGCGAAGGTAAAGCGTTTTGCGACAGGCGGCGCGGCAGTCGGTCCGGTTAGGACGGGCGGCGTTGCCGGTGTCGGGGATGCGGTCGGCTGCGCTGTTGCCGGCGGTTGCTGTTCCGGCGAAAAGACCGGCGGTTTGATCGCCGGTGTGACCGGATTGGGGGTCAGCGCCACGGGGGGCTGGCCGGGCAGCGGGCCGGGATTTGTTTTTTTACCGGCACAGGCGGAAAGCGCCAGCGCGAGTACCGTCAGAGCCGCCGCCTTTCGGGCGACGTGTGCACCTTTGGAGAAACGCAGAGGCGCGCGGGCTGTTGCGCCCGTGCCGGTGTTCGGGGCACTCATCGGATTAGTCGCCGGTTTCGACCAGCAACCAGCCCGGATTGGAATCGCCGAGCGCGCGCTCGAACGTCCACAGATCGTTCATGCGGCGCACGACGGTCGGGTCGCCGTCGACCACTTCGCCCTCGGCATTGCGGACCGCGACAATCATCTCGGCGTCAAAGCGCACGTCGATACGCAGGATTTTGTCTTCTTCGCGAAGCTGCGCGCCCTCGATTTTGGCGCTGCGCAGACCGACAAAGCGGGCATCGACGGACAGATTATTCGCCGTGCGCTCGTCAATCACGCCCTCGAAGCTCTCAAAAACATCATTGTTGAGCAGGGGACGCAGGGCGGTTTTATCGCCCGCCTCGAATCCCATCAGTATCATCTCGTAAGCGGATCGCGCGCCCTCGACAAAGCGTTGGGCGTCGAATTCAGGCTCGTGCGTTTTGGCGGCAACCAGCGTTTCGCCGATCGGCCCGTCGAGATCGACCACAGCCGCAATGTCGGCATGGCGCATCGCAGGGTCCATCTGTTCCGCGCCGGGGAACGGGATGACCGTTTCGGAGGTCGTGTCGCGTCCGCCCGGGGCGGATCCGGCGGGTCCGAAATAATCGCTCGGATTCTCGTGACCGGTCCTGCGGCCCAAGACATCGCGCAGACGCAGGACAAGAAAGCCAGCAACCGCGGCCAAGATGATGATTTCTATTAACATTGCGCCGCTCAATGCCCGCTGTTTCAGAGTTGGGTTCTGCCGAGAGTCGTGGACTTAGCGCGTCCGGGCCGAACAATCCATTCAAGACATGAATATAGGGCTTATGTGTGCAAAACGATAGGGCCGGCCCGAAATGACTGTTTTTAAGACCGGCCTGCCCGCGCCGTGACGGCTTAAAAGGCGATACCGGAGGGATTCCGGCGGTATCGCGCGCGGATCAACGATATTGTAACACTTTGATTTAATAAGCTGTTTTTAGTATCGTCGGGCGTGAAGCCGTGCGGTGCGCGGGCCTGTAACGGGATGAACACGCGCGCTGCATTGTTTTGCAAACGCATGGGTTGCATGGTAGCCGTGCGCCTGAACAGACATCCAGAAGGAGAGTGCCGTTTATGTCTACCGAAGACACCTCTGCCGCCGCAGCCGCGGCAAAACCCGCGCCGCAGTTGAATATCCGCGCGCAGATTACCCGTGCTTTGACCTTCACGAACCCCGGTGCGCTGAAGCGGTATGAAAAAACGCCGACCATTGCCGTTAACATCAACGTCGATGCCAGCAAGGGCGGAGAGAATGATTACATCGTCGGCCTGAAAATCGACGCCAACGCGAAAAGCGATGCCGAAGAAGTCTATTCGCTGTCGCTGGATTACGCAGGCGTTTTCAATCTGACGAACGTCGATCCGAAGATGCTGGAGCCGATCCTGCTGGTCGAGTGTCCGCGGCTGCTGTTCCCGTTTGCACGCCGGATTATCGCGGATATCACCCGTGACGGCGGGTATCAGCCGATGATGCTGGATCCGGTGGATTTTGTGGCGCTGTACCGCCGCGAGCTGGATCGCCGTCAGGCAGCGCAGACCGCCGATGCCACGGTGAACTGATCGGCGACCCATCCAGACAAACGTTGTTGAAAGAGCCTGTGCGAAAGCGCGGGCTTTTCTTTTTTGGCACCCTGCAGGACCTTCGGAAAAGGGGATGTCCTCTAAGCGGTGGTGTCCTTCGGGATGGTCAGTTCAATCAGGAAGGCGTGTTCGGTTTCGGTGCGCTTAACGGTGCCGCGCAGTTGGCGGGCAAAGCCGTCGATAAGTTTTTGCCCGATGCCGCGCGGTGTTTCCGCGCGCTCCTGCGCCGGAACCGCGCCGGGATGCAGGCTGTTGCGGATACCGAGGGTCAGGGCGGCGTCAGTATCCTTGAGCGCAATATCCAGTGTGCCGCTGTCAACGTGATTGAGGGCATGTTTGAGCGTGTTGACGATGGCCTCGGTCACGAACAGGATCAGGGGCACGGCGCTTTCGGGTTCGAAGGTAACCGCATCCATATCGGTGGTCAGCTTTACGG
>CALGNW010000009.1 GCA_937958345.1 uncultured Neomegalonema sp.
AAAAGTAGATCAACCAGTTTGGCCTTCAGCCAAAGCGGCCTGACACGCGTCAGCTTCTTGGCGAGCACGCGCGCCAGGCCGCTCCGCTCAACTGGCCAATTTTACTCCGCGAAATTGTCCCTTTTTGCTCCGCGATTGACAGCAGTCGATGCCTATGACCGGTAATCATAGTTATGTGAAATTATATCCGTATCGTTTTTCGAACCGATCCGCGTCTGCTTTCGATAAAGATAACATTAACTTGAGTTCAGACTCAGTATCGCGCCGGTCTAGCACTGCGCCTTGTTGGTATAACCAGGCCAAAGCCTCGCCATCATCGAAAGGTAATGAAACCTCTAGCTTCAAATCAGATAGCGCAAGCCGTTCCTCTATCGTGTACAGCACGTCGCTGACGCCCAGATTATCAACCGCAGATACTGCGACAACATTTGGAAGTCGGTTCGCCTGATTCAGCACAGCATCCAATGCCGCGCCTTCGATCAGGTCTATCTTGTTATAGACCTCGATCGCGCTCCCGACCGTTTGTTCGTCCAAACCTAATTCAACAAGCACGTCTTTGACGTCCTGGGCTTGGGCTTCTGTCTCTGCGCTGGCGATGTCCCGGACGTGAATGATAATATCCGCCTCGAGAACCTCCTCAAGAGTCGCACGAAACGCTGCGACCAATTGCGTTGGCAGATCAGAGACGAAACCGACCGTATCGGACAGAATTACTCTGCGTCCGCTTCCGGTTTCAATAGCGCGCATCGTCGGATCCAGGGTCGCAAATAGCATGTCTTCCGCAACGACTTTTGAACCAGTTAACGCATTGAAAAGTGTTGATTTACCGGCATTGGTATACCCAACAAGCGCAACGACCGGGTGCGGGGCTTTCTGGCGTTTTTGCCGATGCAGGCCACGGGTCCGCACCACTTTTTCGAGCTGTTTTCGTATTCGCTCCACCCGCTCGTCAATCATCCGACGGTCGGCCTCGATTTGAGTCTCGCCGGGTCCGCCCACGAAACCGAGGCCGCCGCGTTGGCGCTCGAGGTGTGTCCAGCTGCGCACAAGACGGCTCTTTTGATATACGAGATGGGCTAATTCGACCTGCAGAGCACCCTCTCGCGTTTGAGCGCGCTCTCCGAAAATCTCGAGAATAAGGCTGGTACGGTCCAGAACCTTCGCTGACCAAGCCTTTTCAAGGTTCCGCTGTTGTACGGGGCTTAACGTTCCGTCAACGATCACTAACTCAATATTTTCTTTCGTGATCAGGTCGTGAATTTCCGCCAGCTTGCCGGAGCCGAATAGCGTTCCGGGCCGGACCACGGAAATCGCTTCGACGCTCGACGCTATGACATTGAGATCGAGCGCAGAAGCCAAACCAACGGCTTCTTCAAGCCGTGCTGTCGGATCACGCAGGCCGGGTTTCTCAGCTTTTATATTGGGATGGACGACGAGCGCGCGAGTACTCACGACTCTGCAGCATCCTCCGGATCGTAAAGACTGATCGGCTGTGCCGGCATGACAGTCGAGATAGCATGTTTATAAACAAGCTGTGACTGGCCATCTCTGCGCAGAAGAACGCAGAAATTATCAAACCACGTAACGACGCCCTGAAGTTTGACGCCATTCACCAAAAATATCGTAACGGATACTTTGTTTTTTCGGATATTATTTAAAAATGCATCTTGCAAGTTCTGTTTATCAGCGGGCATTACACTTGCCTTCTATTATTTATTTATCTCGTAACTTCGGTTGCGAAGTGACTAGACCGCAGCTTACACATTTGTGCGCTGGCGACAATTGCTGAATTAAAATTGTCTGCAGTACGTGTCCAACTGCACTCTCAGCGTCGCCAAGCGGACACACTGCATAGGGCCACAACGGCGAGCGTTTCCATCCTGCCGACGACCATCGCGCCACAAAGCAGGAACCGTGCGCCTGGGCTGTACGCCGTATAACCGCCCTCCTCTCCCGTGATGAGTTGCAAGAGAGGGCCTGTGTTACTGATTGCGGCAACCGAGCCGGCAAATGCATCGACAAATTTTAGGCCTGTGGCGGTCAATGCGAGTGCGCAGGCAGCAACAGTGATCGCGTAGAGCATCACGAAAACCCAAACGATACTCAAGGCGTCGAATGTTACAGCCCGCCCCCCGCTGAAAATCGGCTGGACGGACGAAGGTCGCGCCAAACGGCGAAGCTCACCCATACTGTGTTTTGCTAAAAGGGCCGCTCGGATCAGCTTGACGCCGCCTGCGGTCGATGCTGCCCCGCCACCGACGATTGCAAGGCCGAGCAAGGCGACGCCGGGGGTCTTTAGTCCGCTCCACTCGGTCGCACCGTCCCACGCCGCGGATTCGAAACCAGTTGTCGTAATAAATGAAATGGCCATAAAAAAAGAGCCCCACAGGGCTGCAAATGCCCCTCGCAACTCATCGGTGGATTGCGTCTCAATCGCACCAACCCAATGGCGCAAAAAGAGAATAGAGATTACCACAAACACAGCGATTATCATGTAGCGGAGTTCGGGGTTTTTCCGATAACTTCTCAACCCATCTCTCATGCTGTCTACATGGGCCGATACACCGATTGCCGCCGGAATCATAACAAGGACCAGAACCACTTCAGTAACAACAGAACGATAGCCCGCGACCCCGCTCGCGGTTGGGGTGAAGCCGGTGGTCGAGATACTCCCTAGTGCAAGGCAAATCGCCTCGAACGGTCTCACTCCGTCGGCAGCCAGAGCGAATGCACACAGCAGAAGAATAACGAGATACGGTACAAGCAGCAGTCGAAGCGCCCAGACAACGCGCGCCTCCATACCGCGCGTCCTTGCTCCCTCACTCGCACACAAGAACGCGTAGGTCATCGTTTGCGCCCTTCGGTCGATCATATGCTCGACTTCGAAACCGCCTATGGACAGTGGCGCGAGAATTGCCAAAGCGGATACGAGACAAACAAGTCCGCCAAATCCCGATAGCATAGAGCGCCAAAGAATGATTGATTCCGGAACATCATCGACGTTCCAAAATATCGAAGCCCCCGTCGTTGTCAGAGCGGAAGACATCTCAAAATACGCCGCGCTGAAGTCCGTGACTGAACGAAGGCCCAATATGGGAATCGCCGCAACTGCCGGACCGAGAACGTAAAACGCCAGTATTAGGACGAGCCCGATGCGGGTCACACTTTCAAAACGGCGCCGCACGATAACCTCGCATGCTGCGGCGAGGACAAGAGTTGCGATCATGCCGTAGCCAAATCCTACGGCGGCTTCGGTATCCCGCGTGAAATATGCAAAGAGAAAAACAATCGCCATACCAACGGCAAGTGTCAGCAACAAATGCACCGGCAGGCGAGCCGTTCGTTCGCTGCTGGTACCCGTATCTCCGATTATGACACTGCGCCCTGAACCCATGACCGTCAGAAATAATCGACTGTGACACGGAAGAGTTTTTCGACCTTTGCAACCGCATCCCGCAGAGCAAAAATCACGACACTGTCACCGTCCTGCAAAACATGCCGTCCATCCGGCACCTGAATTCTTCCGCCGGAAAGCACCGCTGCAACGATAACGCCGGAGGGTAAATTCGCCTGGGAAAGTGATTTGCCAACGAGAGGAGACGTCGCCAACGTTTGCGCTTCGATGACTTCAGCAGCACCATCCCTCACGCTATGCAAAGCGCGAATTCTGCCTCGCCGAACATGGCGTAGAATTGACGAAACAGTCGTCGCACGCGGGTTGATAAACGCGTCAATGCCAAGTGGCGTAACAAGGCGCATCAGGTTCTGGTTGTTTACGAGGATCATCGCCGTTTGCGCGCCGCCATCTTTCGCCAGAACACCGGCCAGGAGATTCGTCTTGTCGTCATCGGTCAGTGCGATAATTGCCTCGGCCTCGGCGATATTCGCCTCCTGAAGTATTGCGGAGTCGAGAACGTCACCATTCAAAACGATTGTTCGTTCTAATCCTTCGGCGGCCTTTTCGGCTGTCTGCCGATTCAACTCGATCAGTTTAGCCTTTACCCCTGACTTTTGTTCCTCAAGCTTTTTCGCAACCGCGTAGCCGACATTTCCCCCGCCCGCGATTACAATCCGACGCGCGACTTTTTCCTCATGCCCGAAAAGGGCAAGCGTCCGATCAACATCCTCTTCTGCGGCAATCAGAAAGACGTTGTCGCCAGCGTATAGCTGGTCGTCACCCGACGAAGTGTGCAGCTTTCCCTGACGTTCAAATGCGACCACCATTGCGCTGATATCAGGAAAAAGCTGCGTTAGCTGACGCAAAGGCGTGTTCAACAATGCGCATTCCGGTCCGAGCTGTGTGCCGATCAGACGAACTCTGCCATCCAAGAACGGTGTCGATTCAAATGCACCGGGCGCGCTTATTCGGCGCATTACAGACTCAGCGACCTCAATTTCTGGCGAGATGATTACGTCAATCGGCATGTGGTCACGCCGGAACATATCTCTCCATTGGGCCTCAAGGTAGGATTGCGCGCGCACCCGTGCGATTTTTCTGGGGATCGAGAAAACTGAATGCGCGACCTGACAGGCGATCATGTTGACCTCGTCAGAATATGTGACCGCAATCAACATATCGGCGTCTTCCGCACCGGCTTCTTGCAAAACATCAGGTCGCGACGCATACCCCGCGACCCCTCCGACATCGATCAGGTCAGTAACCTTTCGGATCAACTCCTCGGAATGGTCGATGAGGACGACATCGTTACCCTCTGAGGATAACTGTCGCGCAATGTTGAACCCGACCTGTCCGGCCCCGCATACGATGACTTTCATGTGGGGCGCTTACGAAGACAGCTCTACGACGTTCTGAGCGAAAGCCGTCCGCCCACCATTGCGGTTCGCAGTCGAAACTCCCAGCGCTTTAAGTTTGCGATGCAACGCCGAGCGTTCCATCCCGACAAAAGAAGCTGTTCGCGAGACATTGCCACCGAACCGGTTGATTTGAGCGATAAGATAGTTGCGCTCAAAAGCCTCACGCGCCTCGCGCAAGGGCATGGCGACAAAATTTTCACCGGCAGGCGAGATAACCGAACCCTCTCCGTCAGATGTCACTTCTTGCGGCAAATCATCGGGTGCTATTTCTGAAGCGCCATCACCGAGGATCATAATGCGTTCGACAATGTTCTTCAGTTGTCGAACATTTCCCGGCCACTCATAGGCTTGTAAAACGGCAATCGCGTCGTCGTTCACATGACGCTTAGGAAGGCCCTGCTCCCGACTCAGGCGCTCCACCAGATGGTCTACTAAAAGTCGAATATCTTCGCGCCTTTGTCCGAGCGCAGGAGCGTCAACAGGAACCACATTTAAACGGTGATAGAGATCTTCACGAAATTCTCCCGTAAGAATTTCTTCCGACAGATCGCGGCTGGTTGCGCTCACAATTCGCACATCGACCCTGACGGTATCGGCACCGCCGACGCGCGTGAAAGATTGATCGATCAGAACACGAAGAATTTTTGACTGAGTTTCCTTTGGCATGTCCGCTACTTCATCAAAAAACAGCGTACCGCCATGCGCGGCCTCGAACAGGCCCGGCACGGCCAGTCCTCCCTCGCGTTCGCGGCCAAACAGTTTCTCTTCCATATTCTCCGGGTCCATCGTCGCCGCGCTGACGACAATGAACGGTGCATCGGCACGCTTGGAATTTTGGTGAAGGTAGCGCGCGGCAACCTCTTTGCCCGACCCAGAAGGGCCTGAAATAAGGACGCGACTATTTGTTGGTGCGACCCTGTCGATCATGCTCCGGAACTGGAGCATTGACGCGGAATCACCCACAAGTTCTGCAATTCCCTCATCTTTCTGCCTGAAAACTGCATTTTCGCGGCGAAGCCGTGCGGCTTCAAGCGCGCGGCAGACTGTAATCATCAGAAAGTCCGTCTTAAACGGCTTTTGGATGAAATCATAAGCACCCTGCTGGATTGCCGCGACCGCAAGTTCAACGTTCCCGTGCCCGCTTATAATAATGACCGGGAGTTCCGGATTGTCTCGCTTTACCGTTTTGAGGACTTCAATCCCATCCTTCCTGCTCCCTTGAAGCCAGATGTCAAGAATGATCAAATCTGGCTGGCGGCCGTTGATTTCTTTGAAGGTAGAATCCGCACAGGCCGCTGTTCGCGTGTCGTGTCCCTCGTCTTTGAGGATTTCAGCGATCAGTTCGCGGATGTCTTCTTCATCGTCGACAATCAGAATATCAGCCATGGGTTTTGTCCCTTATTTTTTTCTCGGTTACAGCTAAAGTTTTCAACTTACGCGACTGCGTCGCGGGTCGCGCTCACTCGGCCTGGGTTTTCAACAACGCCGTCCAAAGTCAGTTCGATGCAAGTTCCTGTTTCCACATCGGTCGCGGGTTCCGCGTCCGATAACGTCAGCGTTCCGCCGTGCTCCTCGACCATCCGCTTGACGATCGAAAGGCCAAGCCCAGTTCCCCGACTTTTCGTTGTGACATACGGCTCAACGACAGTTTTACGTTCCTTTTTAGGCAACCCGACCCCGTTGTCCGTTACGCTTATCCGAGCGAAAGAGTCTTCTCTTTTAACAGCAATCAAAACGTGGCCTGTGTTGGGTTGGAGGCCCTGATCTATCTCGTAATCCACTCTCGCAGCGATGGCTTCAACAGCATTTTTGAGCACGTTCGTCAGAGCCTGAGAAATCAGGCCACGATCACACCGAACAATCAGTGTCGGGTCAAGATTGGTCAGGTCAAACATGACGTCTGGGGCCGCTGATATCTGAAGCATCGCAGCCTCTTTCACAAGCGATGAGATATTTTCATCAGCGAATACCGGTTCAGGCATACGTGCAAAATTCGAAAACTCTTCCACCATCCTGCGGATCTGTTCGACCTGCCGGACGATCGTATTGGTACATTGTTCAAAAACAGGTCGATCAACGTCGATCTGCTTGCCGAATTTTCGATGCAGCCGCTCAGCTGACAGTTGGATCGGTGTCAGCGGATTCCTTATTTCGTGAGCCACACGTCGCGCAACGTCGCCCCACGCAGCAAGCCTTTGCGCCGAGACAAGATCGGTCATATCATCAATTGTGACGACGTAACCTTCTACTTCACCCGAACTTACCTGACAGGCGACGCGGACAAGAAATTCGCTCTCCCCGCCACGACTGTTAATGACCGCGCGCCCTTCACCGATATGGTCCGGGTTGACGGCTGCGTTCTCGATAATCGGCGCAATCTCCGGAAAATCTTTCTGAAGAACAATCCCATCTAACGCACCTGCAGGAACATCAAGAAGGTCCTCCGCAAATCCATTTGCGAGATTAACGACGCCGGACTTATCAAGACGAACGACCCCCGCCGTGACGCCTGATAGAACCGCTTCGGTAAAGCGCCGCCGCTGATCGAGCTGAACATTGGCATCCAACAAAGAGCTACGCTGGCGTTGAACCTGCTCCGTCATCCGGTTAAATGCCCGAGACAGAACAGCAATCTCATCATCGCCCTTTTCTTCGTTGACGCGTGCATCCAAGTCGCCTTTGGCCACTCGATCCGCGGCAGCGGCCAATCTACCAATTGGTCGCGCCAATCGGTCAGCAAACCAAATCCCAAACCAAATTGCGGCTGATAAAATCAAAATTGCGAAACCAATATACAGGAACGCGAAAATTAACTGCATGTCGCCGCGCTGGCTCTCCAGCTGTTGGTACTGCGCGACCATCGACCGCGTCTCGGCGAGCACCCGCAAAGCCTCACCGTCAACCGGGCGGACGAGATAGAGAAACGAGTCAAATACACCCGGCAGCGGCTGCAGCGCTCGCACTGCTCCACCGCTGCGATCCTCAAAGACGTAGACCTCACCGGGTCTGGTTGCAGAAAATTCTCGCTCGGTCGGCGGAGTAAATAAGAAGAGGTAACTATTAGGTCCGCGCGCGATGATTTCACCGCTCGAATTCAGAATATAGACCTCGACCAAGCGCCGTTCTTCGGAAACTCGTGCCAAGACGCGTGACAACGTAACTTCATCCGGCACACCGAGCGGCGTTGCCCGCACGATCTCTGCCGCGATAGCGCTAGCATCTAACCTAATCGCCTGATGGCGCTCACGAACGTAAGATTCGGCAATCGTAACAGAGTTTTGCACGACCCCAGCAACCCGCTTGTTCAGCCAACCTTCGAGACTGAAGGTCACTGTCACTGCGGCAAACAGGCCTAAAAGCAAGGCCGGTGCAACAGCAATCAGCGTGAAGAGCCGCACCATTCTAAGATGTATACGCGAGCCTGCAGATCGCGCGCGCCGCGCAAGAACCAGCATCGCGACCCGCCACGCAATGACGCCGATCAAAGCAATCGCGAGGCAAAAATCGATAATTAGCATCGTCCGCAGAGCAACACCGTTATCCGCGAATGGGCCTGCCCCCGTCATTAACCCATATGTCAGGATGGCACAGACCGGCGCCGCAACCGCAAGACATAGCGCAAAGACACTGATCATCCGACGTCGACGGCCGGTGTCATAAAGCCACTTCGGACCAAATCTTCCAATAATGTCAGAGCGCGCGAGGGTCATTGTAACTGCTTGTTTCCCCACTCAATGCGGTTGCTATCAACAAAGCAGCCACACTCGAATGTTGCGTTTCTGCATCACTTCTTTCGTCGTTCGACCGGAATGTCAAGCTCACGAATTTTCTTTCGCAACGTATTTCTGTTGAGTCCCAATAGGTCGGCTGTTTTGAGCTGATTGCCCCGGGTGGCCGCGAGCGACAACGCAATCAGAGGAAACTCAATTTCGCGTAGGATCCTTTGATACAGACCTGGGGGCGGTAACGCGTCACCGTGGTTGGCAAAATATTGCTTCATATGAACTTCGATGATGCTCGATAGGTCTTTGTTATCTTTCAAGTTCGTACCAACAGGAGCATCTTGCAACGCAATCTCGGCCTCGACTGTTTGTTGATCAATCAAATCATCGGGGCAAAGCACAGCCAATCGTTTTACCAAGTTTTGCAACTCTCGGACATTTCCGGGCCAGCTGTGCGTTTTTAAAGCTTCCATCGCCGCCTTGGACATTGTTTTTCGCGGCAATCCGTCAGCAGCAACCTCACGAAGAAAAGTTCGTGCGAGATCGGGGATGTCATCTAATCTTTCGCGAACCGGCGGCAGTCGAATAGGAGCGACGTTAAGGCGATAGTAGAGGTCTTCGCGAAAAAGCCCTTCCCGTATCAATACCCGAAGATCTTGGTGGGTTGCGGCAACGATCCGCACATCGGTTTTTTTGGCTCCGGCCCCCCCTACACGGGTGAACTCACCTTCCTGTAACACACGCAAGAGGCGGGTTTGCGCATCTGCAGGCATATCGCCTATTTCGTCTAGAAACAGCGTCCCGCCGCGTGCAACCTCGAATTTCCCGCTTGAACGTGACGTCGCCCCGGTAAACGAACCTTTCTCGTGCCCGAATAGTTCAGACTCGATCAGATCACGCGGAATTGCCGCCATGTTAACAGCAACAAACGGGCCGCCCTTCCTGCGCCCATAGTCGTGCAACGCACGGGCGACTAACTCTTTGCCGGTTCCTGACTCGCCGGAGATCATGACGGTTAGATCCGTGTTCATCAGACGTGCCATCACGCGATACACATCCTGCATCGCCGCCGAACGACCTACAAGCGGTTGCGGCTCGTCGCGAGGTTCTGTTGGGATATCTTCAGCGGCCATTGCGCCTGACATCGCCTTTTTGACATGAGCGATAAGTTCTTGAAGATCAAACGGCTTGGGCAAATACTCATAAGCTCCGGCTTCAGCAGCCCGTATCGCCGTCATCACAGTATTCTGCGCGCTCATCACAATAATGGGCAATTTTGGCCGCCGCCGCTTCATCGCCGGGAGCATGTCGAGCGAGTCCCCATCTGGCATCATAACATCGGTGATGACAGCATCCCCCTCACCTTCTTCGATCCAGCGGTACAGCGTTGAGCACGTTCCGGTTGAACGTGTTTGAAATCCTGCGCGGGCCAGTGCCTGCGACAACACGGTTCGGATCGCGCGATCATCGTCAGCGATCAGTACCAATCCAGATGTACTCACGATTTCAGCTCCTTATGAACTGGAAGAAGCATGCGGAAGGTGGTGCGCCCGACGTCGGTGTCACATTCGATGATCCCGCCGTGGTCCGCGATAATTTTGGAGACGAGCGCAAGGCCCAGCCCTGCCCCGCTTGCCTTTGAGGTCACGAAAGGTTCGAAGATAAAAGGTGCGAAATCATCAGGGATTCCAGGGCCGTTGTCTGAAATCGTAACCTCTAACGGCAAGCTCCGGCGCTCGTCGGTGTTAATGCCGGCGAGGCGCACGCCCGGGCGGTAGGCGGTTTTCAGCGTGATAATGCCCCCTTCTCCCACAGCCTCTGAGGCATTCTTCAGAAGGTTCTGGAATGCCTGCGCTAATTGATCACGGTCACCAGATGTGGGCGGTAAAGACGGATCGTAGTTTTCAACGAAGGTGACCCTCGCCCCAAACCCCACCTGCGCGGCACGGCGCGTGAGTTGAAGCGCATCGTGCAGGTTCACCGGATGCATGTCGATAGGCCGCGAGTCGGTGAAGTGCTCCATACGCTCCACAAGCCTTTGAATTCGCGATGACTCTTCCTGGATCAACTCGCACAATTCCACCTCTCCGTCAGGCACGGACATTTGCAAAAGTTGTGCTGCGCCGGAAATCGCGGCAAGCGGGTTCTTAATCTCATGGGACAGCGCCGCTGCCATGCCTGTGACCGACCGCGCTGCCCCGCGATGCGCCAGACTGCGGTTCATCTTCTCGGCGATGCTGCCATGTTGCATAATGATCAGCAGGGCTTGGCAATCGTCTAAGTCACTGATTGCGCTTATTTGTACATGGGCAAGTCGCGTTTCGGTATCCGCCCAATGCACGTCAATGTCGCGTTCGGATAGTGAAATTCCCTCTTGCCGTGCCTGCTCGATCAATGTCGCCAGACGCGAACCCTCGGGCGCAAACTCAACAATAGAGCGACCTCGCATGCTCCGTGCGCTGACGGAGAAGAATTGCTCTGCCGCAGGGTTGAACGCGACGATCATGCCCTGCGCGTCGGTTGCAATAGCGGGGTGAGTCAGCGCGTTCCACAGCACCTCATAGTTGACCCCCTCAGTCATGCTGCGGCCTCGCATACCACCGGATCAGGCCACTCGAACGCCCGTAATTCAGAAATTATATCAAATACTTCCATTGATCGGATAACACGCGAACGCAGCGCGTCACCGCCCTCGCGGCCCGCCAGATACCAGCTCAGATGCTTGCGCATGCACTTCACGCCGTTCTGGACGCCATAGCATGACAGCGCCCCCTCATACTGCTCGACGACCAGATCCGCCAGCGCAGCACCCGATGGCGCAAAACCCGCGTCAAACCCTTGCAAAACTCTTGAAATCGCCCCGATGGCCCATGGAGAGCCGTAAGAACCGCGCCCGATCATCACCCCCGCCGCGCCGGATGCATCCAATGCGGCCCGCGCATCCTCTGCCGTCAGAATATCGCCGTTCACCAGAACCGGGATCGAGACGGCATCAACAACCGCCCGCACCGCGCTCCAATCCGCTCTGCCCTTATAAAACTGCGCGCGCGTGCGTCCGTGGACGGAGATCATCTGCACCCCGGCCGCTTCGGCCCGCTTGGCGATGTCGGCGGCGTTCAGGCAGGTATCATCCCATCCCAGCCGCATCTTCAGCGTCACGGGGACCGGGCTTGCTCCGACGGTCGCCTCGATCAACCGCAAGGCGTGGTCGGGGTCGCGCATCAGGGCCGAACCGGAATAGCCGTTGGTCACTTTTTTGGCCGGACAGCCCATGTTGATGTCGATGACCCGTGCGCCCGAACCGGCAACGCGCCGTGTTGCCTCGGCCATCCAGTCGGCCTCGCATCCGGCCAGTTGCACAGCGGCCAGCGTTTCGTCCGCCGTGACAGCCGAGCGCGTTTTCGACATCGCGCCATCGGTCACCATCTCGCGGCTCTGCACCATTTCCGACACGACATAGGGCGCACCGAACCGCGCCGCGATCCGCCGGAACGGTGCGTCGGTGATACCGGCCATCGGCGCAAGCGCGACGGCGGCAGAGGCGGTTTCAGAACCGATCTTGAGCGGGCCGACGGCCATGTGTACTTTCACCTTCAACTGGGCCTGTCCGCAATATCTTTTGCACAATCCATGTGCAAGTTCATAAGAGTGCCTAAATGATAGAACCAAACGACACACCGGCACGCACCACCGGCCTTATTGTTGCGGCGGGGCGCGGAACCCGCGCGGGCGACGGCGGTCCGAAACAATATCGGATGCTGGCGGGCGAGCGCGTGCTGGCCCGCACCCTGCGCGCCTTTCTCGATCATCCGAAGATCGACCGCGTAACCGTCGTTATCCACGCTGACGATGCCGCGGAATATGCCCGCGCTGCGCCGGACCACCCTAAACTGAGCCCGCCCGTCACCGGCGGCGCAACCCGCGCGGACAGTGTGCTGAACGGCCTGCAAACGCTGGCGGGCACGGACCGCGTACTCATCCATGACGCCGCCCGCCCGTTCGTTTCGGCAGCGGTTATCACCCGCATTACCGACGCGCTGGAGGCCGACGAGGGCGCGGTCCCGACCCTGCCGGCCATCGACTCCATGCGCCGTATTTCGGGCGGCGCACTGGCCGAACCCGTCCCCCGCGACACCATCCGCCGGGCGCAAACACCACAGGGTTTCCGCCTCGCAACCCTGCTGCCGATCATGCAGGCCGCCGCCGCCGATGGCACGCTCAAGACCCTCACGGACGAGGCCGAGGCCCTGATTGCTGCCGGTCGCCGTGTGGCGTCGGTCGAGGGCGATCCGATAAACTTCAAACTGACCGTGCCGGAGGATTTTACGATGGCCGAACGCCTGCTCGCGACGCCGGATACCCGCCCTTTTGATGTGAGAACGGGTCAGGGCTATGACGTTCACGCCTTCGGGCCGGGCGATCACGTAATCCTCTGCGGCGTTAAAATCCCCCATGACCGGGGTCTGATGGGCCATTCCGACGCCGATGTCGGCCTGCACACCATCACCGATGCGCTGCTCGGGGCCGTGGCCGAGGGCGATATAGGTCGCCATTTCCCGCCCTCGGATCCGCAGTGGAAAGGCGTCGACAGCGCGGTTTTCCTGCACCGCGCGGTCGAGATTGTAACCGCGCGCGGCTATACTATATCCAACTTAGATACGACACTGATCTGCGAAGAACCCAAGATCACCCCGCACGCCCCGGCCATGATCGCCCGCGTCGCCGAAATCTGCGGCCTTGACCCCTCCCGCATCAGCATCAAAGCCACCACCTCCGAAAGCCTCGGATTCACAGGCCGACGCGAAGGCATCGCCGCAACGGCGGTGGTGACGGTGATTGG
>CALGNW010000010.1 GCA_937958345.1 uncultured Neomegalonema sp.
CAGCGATTCCGGTCCCGGAATCCACCAGCCAACGAACTCCATGTCGTGCCCGTTATAAAGCTCATTGACGGCTTCGCGGCCACCGCCATGCAGCAACCAGCTCATCTGCTGATACGGGTTGGCATAGCCGCCCATCAGATCACCCGCAAACTGGAAAGCAGGGTTCTTACCGGTCTGATACGCGCCGCCGGTCATGTCACAGTCGAGAATACCGGTCGCCGCCGCATCGAATGTCTCAGCCGCTTTAACAACAGCGCCTGCGTAGAACATTTCGATTTCGATCTCGCCATTCGACATCGTTGTGATGTCGTCAATGTACTTTTCAGCCATTTGGCCGGACAGCGTTTCCTGCGAAAAGTGCGTCTGGATGCGCAGCTTTGTCGTTTCAGCAGAGGCCGAAAACGCCGTTCCGACGACAAGCGCGGCAACCGAAGTCGCAATGGAAAGGTTTTTGAGTAAGTTCACGTTAGTTCTCCCTGATTTGAAAGCGCGTTTCTAATGCCGCGTCAGATCAATTTGTATTGCAGTAGGTCTAAACTAAACATCGTCTGACTGCGCAGACAACTTTTTTATAAGACAGCTTGTGTGCGGCACCGCACCGCACCGCAGCGTTACGTCGCCGCCGCGCGGAATGTCTCATCCGCTTCGGCCAGCCGGTCCCAGTCAAATCGCACGCCGATCCCCGGCGTCTGCGGTGCAACGGCCATGTGCTGTTCCACGATCAGGGGACGGCGGGTATAATGATCGATCGGAAACGAATGAACTTCGAGCCACCCGGCATGCGCCTGCGCTGAAACCAGACTGACGTGAAGTTCCTGCATGCCGTGACTACAAACCGGAATACCGCGCCGTGCGGCCAGCTCGGCCACCTGCAGCCAGCCCGTTATCCCGCCGCAATTCGAGGCATCCGGCTGAATATACGACAGCTTTGACTCGGCAAACGCAGACTCGAATTCATGGATCGTATGCAGATTTTCCCCCATGGCAAGCGGCATGCCGGTGGCGTCGGCAATCCGCCCGAAGCCCGCATAATCGTCGGGTATTGTCGGTTCTTCGAACCAGACCAGATCAAACGGCTTAAATGCCTCGGCTGCGGCGATGGCCTCGTCAACACTCAACGCGTAATTGGCATCGACCATGAACGCGACGTCGGGGCCGATGAGATCGCGCACCGCCCGCACCCGCTCCACATCCTGCGCCAGAGCGGGTTGGCCGACTTTGATTTTGATGCCGTTGAACCCCCGATCCAGATAACCGCGAATAGACTCCAGCAGTTTCGGCAGGGGAAAGTTCAGGTCGATTCCCCCCGCATATGCCCGACACCGGTCCGACGCCCCGCCGGCCATTTTCCACAAGGGCTGTCCCGCCTTCAAACAGCGGATATCCCACAGTGCAATATCAACCGCCGATATCGCGAACGAAGCAATGCCCCCCCGCCCGACGTAGTGGATGTGCCATTGCATCGCGTCATACAGCGCCTCGACATCCGCCGCGTCCTGCCCGATCAGCATGGGAGTCAGATCATGCACGATCATCGCCTCAACCGCCCGTCCGCCCTTGCCGCCGGTATAGGTATAGCCGGTCCCTTCCGATCCGTCGGAAAGATGAACCGTCGCCGTGATCAACTCGAAATGAGTATGATCACCGTGCTTGGCATCGCTCAAAACTTCATCGAGCGGGACGTCGAACCGACGGACATCTATCTTGGTAATCGTCGTCATATGAAATCGGTCCCTATCTGCCCGCGACTTTTTCCGGCCACGTGTCGCTCAGTTTATAGCCCCCCGGCCACGGATCAGAAGGGTCCAGCATATGCTGATGGGTCCCCGTGATCCACGCTCGTCCTGTAATCTCGGGAATAATTGCGGGCAAGTCGCCCAACCTCACCTCTGCCGCAATCCGGCCGTGAAATTTGGATCCGATAATTGATTGCGCAGTGAATGTCTCGCCCACCTGCATCTGCCCTGCCGCATGCATCAACGCCATCCGCGCGGATACTGCCGTTCCGGTCGGAGAGCGGTCAACTTTACCCGGCTGAATCGCGACGGCGGATTTTGCGCTCAGGTCCGCGCCCGTCCGGGTCAGCGGCCCCGCGAACAGGCAAAACGAAAAGTGCCGCCATTCCGCATTTTCGGGATGCTTAAATTCCAACTGCGCATTTGCCGCATTGGTAATCTGCACGCCCAACGTCGCCAGCGCCTTCGCCTCGCGGGCCTCCAGCGAAAATCCCAGCGCCTCGGCATCAACAACAACAAAACTGTCGCCGCCGAATGCCGTATCAACCTTGATCTCCCCCAGGCCCGGCACGTCCAGCGAAACGCCCACCTGCCCGGCGAACGACGGCAAGTTCCGCACCGTGATGCGCTCGGCCTTGCCGTTTGCGCACTCGGCGCGCACGCGGACCAGTCCCCCCGGCGCCTCCAGCACCATTTCCGTCACCGGTTCGACCATCGGAATGATACCGCTGTCGAGCAGGACCGTCGAAACACAAATCGAGTTCGAGCCGGACATCGGCGGCGTGTCCTCCGGCTCCATAATAATCCACCCCATTTGGGCATCAGAATGTTTGGGCGGAACCAACAGATTAACGTGGCGAAAGACACCGCCGCGCGGCTCGTTCAGCACAAAATTCCGCAGCGTCTGATCCTGCGCGATCCAGTTGCGTTGCTCCCACAGCGTTTCACCGGGGGGCGGCGCGACACCGCCGACAATCACGTCACCAACTTCGCCCTCGGCATGACACGAAACGACATGGACAACTTTACTGCTGCGCATGGGCGCTCTCCGTTAATTCAAGACAGCGCATTATCGAGATCAGCGATCAGATCATCCGCCGCCTCGATCCCGACCGACAAGCGCACCAGATCGGCAGGCACAGACGCCTCAATGGTATGACGATGCTCTGCAAGGCTTTCAACACCGCCCAAAGACGTCGCCCTTTTGAACAAATTAAGCTTGCCGATAACCGCCAGCGCAGCATCACCCCCGCCAGTGATCCGCACGGACAGCAGACTGCCGAAACCGCCGCTCATCTGACGCGCGGCAACACCGTGCCCGGGATCGGATGACAGGCCCGGATAAAGAACCTGATCGACCCTCGGATGCTTTGCCAAAAACTCCGCGACCGCTTGCGCGTTGGCGCACATCCTCTCGACACGCAGAGGCAGCGTCCGCATGCCCCGGATCAGCAGCCACGCCTCGAACGCACCAATCACCGCACCGGCGTCATGGCGATCCGTTGCGATGCTCTGCCAAAGATCACTCGCGCTATCGGCACAGCCGAGAAAACCCGCAAGCATATCGCTATGGCCATTGATGGCCTTGGTCGCGGAATGCATCACGATATCGGCGCCATGCTCCAGAGGACGGGTCAAAACCGGGGTCGCGGCGGTCGAATCGACAACCAGACGCGCACCGCACGCGCGGGCAATCTCTGCGCAACCCGCAATATCGGCGGATTTCAGATAGGGGTTGGAGGGCGTTTCAATCCACAGAATATCCGCAGGATGTCCTGCCGCGCGCAACGCGTTCAGGTCGGCGCAATCCACCTCGACCAGATCAATCTGCCTGCGCGCACAAAAGTCGCGCGTCCATTTCGTCACCCCCCAATAGATGCCGGTCTGCATAATGATCCGGCCACCGGCAGGAACACTGCGCAACACCGCCGCAGCCGCCGCCATCCCCGACGGAAACAACAGACCCGCCTCCGCGTTCTCAGCTTTGGCCAGTATGGCTTCGGCCAGCCGCGAAAGATCACTGTCATCGCGGCTGTAAATATGCGTAGGCGAAACCGGCTGATTATCCCTGCCCCGCACATAGGTCGTCGCGGTTTGTATCGCCGGAACGACGCCGCCCGTTTGCGGATCAATCGCACCGTCAGCCTGAGCAAACAGTGTTGCGAGCGCGGGCATTTTAGAGGGCATCGCGGATTACTTTCAATAAAGGACGCCCCCGATTTACCGCATTACAAACGGGTTCGCCATAGGCGCGGACGATGTGTTGATCCAGGTCGTCTTGGTGCGGGTATAATCAAGGACAGCCTCGATCCCCGCCTCGCGCCCGTAACCGCTTTCATTGAAACCGCCAAAGGGCGCTATCGGAGAAACCGCGCGATAGGTATTCACCCAGCAAATCCCCGCACGTATCCGTTTCGACACCCGATGCGCGCGCGCGACGTTTTGCGTAAACACACCGGACCCCAGACCGTAGGGCGTTGAATTCGCAATCGCGATGGCTTCGTCTTCGGTATCAAAGGGCAACAGCGACATGACAGGGCCGAACATCTCGACCTTCAGCGTCTCCGTATCGGGGTCGGTACATTCGACCAGCGTGGGAGCCATATAGTTTCCCGCACGCTCCAACGCCGCTCCGCCGAACCGGATGATCGCGCCCTGCTCGCGCGCGGCGGCTAACGTCTCGGCGATACGCTGAACCTGATCCGGCGTGCAAAGCGGCCCGACATGCGTTGCCGCATCCAGCGGATCACCAACGACGATGCCGCGCGCTTTATCTTCGATCAAAGACGCGAGCGCGGGCAACACCGACCGTTGCACCAGCCCCCGCGTTCCGGCGACACAGGACTGCCCCGACGCGCCGAAGTTTCCGGCAATCAAACCGTTTGCGGCACTCTCAAGGTCCGCGTCATCAAAAACGAGAATGGGCGACTTGCCGCCAAGCTCCAAGGAAGTCACCGCAAAATTCTCGGCAGAATTCCGCACGACATGCCGCGCTGTCTCCGGCCCGCCGGTAAACGCAATCCGGTCCACATCCGCATGGCGCGTCAGAGGGATGGCACAGTTCGGCGCATCGCCAGTGATGACCGAAACCACGCCCGGCGGAAATCCGGCCTGTTCGATCAGCTTTGCAAATTCGAACAGGGGCGCCGGTGCAATCTCCGAGGCTTTCAGCACCACCGTACACCCCGCGGCCAGCGCCGGTCCCAACTTGGTCGCGGTCAAAAACATCTGAGCGTTCCACGGAACAATCGCCGCAACCACACCGATAGGCTCCCGCGTTGTAAAGACATGCATGTCCGGCTTGTCGATGGGTAAAACCGCCCCCTCGATCTTATCGGCCAGCCCCGCATAGTACCGGTAGTAGTCACCGACATACCGCGTCTGCATTACCGTTTCGGCGGCCAGCTTACCGCTGTCTGTCGTCTCGACACGGCCAATCGTTTCGGCATTTGCTTCGACCAGATCAGCCAACCGGTAAAGCAGTTTGCCCCGCGCCGTCTGTGTCAGGTCACGCCACGCCGGATCATCCAACGCCCGCTTGGCCGCCGCAACCGCATCGCGGACGTCTTCGGCACTCGCACAGGCAAAGCTCGCCCAAACCGCGCCGGTCGACGGGTTCCGCGATTCCATTACCTGTCCGTCACTGGCTTCGCGCCATTGGCCGTCAATAAAAAGCTGATAATGCGGTTTGGTCATCGCGGTATCCGATCAGGAAAAAGCAGGCATAACGTCGTCGATAAAACGGGACAGCGAGGCGCGCTTGCGCTCGGCACTCATCCCGCTGTCAATCCAGAATGAAAATTCATCATAGCCTAAATCTTCATAGCGTTTGATTTGATCAATCACTTCCTGCGCTGTGCCGATCGTCAAATCTCTCGCGATATTTTCAACTGACATCATCGCATTCGCGGCGATCTCTTCGTCAGACAAAGGCGCTATCAACCCCTGTTGAACAGGTCGCTTGTTCTGAAACCACGCCCCGAAATAATTGTAGAACCGGCTAAGCTCGACAGCGCCAAGCGCGCAATCATCCACGTCTTTGGCAACATATGTATGATGCAGCAGCATGACCTTCGGCCTCGGGCCGTCGTGACTCGCGCAGGCGGCATTGAAACGCCCCATCAGCGATTCAATCTCTTCGATGCCCTGCCACAGCGGCGTCACCTGAATGTTAAATCCGTTATGCACGCCGAATTCATGGCTGTTCGGATCACGTGCCGCAATCCAAATCGGCGGGCCGCCCTCCTGCACAGGTTTGGGCGCGGATGTCGTGGAAGGGAACTGATAATACTCACCCTCATGCGCGCAATCGCCATCCCACAACCGGCGTAATAACGGCGTCGTCTCGCGCATCCGCTGACCGGCTTCCCACGCATCCATGCCCGGCATCAGGCGCTCGTATTCAAAAGAATACGCCCCGCGCGCGATCCCCAGTTCCAATCGTCCGCGGGTAATCAAATCCGTTGCCGCTGCTTCTCCGGCCAGCTTAATCGGATGCCAGAACGGAGCGATAATCGTGCCGGTTCCCAATTTCACATTCTGCGTCTGGTGCGCCAGATCGGTGATCGAGATAAACGGGTTCGGGGCAATCGTAAACTCCATCCCGTGATGTTCACCGGTCCAGATCGCCCGCATCCCGCCTTGGTCGGCCATCCGGCACAGGGCTATAAATTCATCATACAACGATTGATGAGATTGACCGGACGCGACCCGCTCCATGTGGGCGAAGAGAGAGAAATCCATTTCACCGACTCCCGTTTTCCAGATCGTGAATATCGCCGTCGCTTTCGTCGCCGACGTAAAGCGCAAAGTTGCGCGTCTCGAACTCCAGCGCATATCGCGCCAGCATCGCCGCATGCGCTTCGGACGCGAATGTCAGGGTCGGCAGTGCGGCAATCGGGACATACTCGCCCAGCCCCACGGGCGCGTCAGTTTCGGCAAGCGCATGAAAATACGTGTAGTGCGCTCCCCGCTTCCGGTCTTCAAAGATCGAGAACGCCTTCCCCAAAATCACCGGCATCCCGGCAGCCGACAGGTACTCCGACAGTGTGCGCCGGACATGCGTGCGTCCTTCAAGATTTAACTGAAGGGGCCGCCACCCCGACTCGGTCTGCTCCAACAGAACCGACCCGTCCCGTTCGATAATCGCGCCGGCAAGAACCTCGCGGCGCGACACGGGCGCGGCGGCAGCGGCACGCTCCAGCCCCAAACTAAAATACTGTCCCGCCGCATATCCGAGGCCGCGCTGTCCGGTCGAAGAAAATTCAACGACCTCGCCCAGCAGAACAATATGATCACCCGCCTCGATTACCTTGTGCGTCCGACAGGAAAACGTCGCGGCGGCTCCGTCAACGGTCGGGACGCCCTGCCCGTCAGACGACCACGCGACCTGCGAGAATCTATCGCCCTCAAAACCGGCAAAGACAGTCGACACATCCTCTTGCCCCTCCGCCAGAACGCTCACCGAGAAAGCCCCGCAGGATTCGAACACCGAAAAGCTGGACAGAAACTTGCCGGGACAAACCAGCAGGAGCGGCGGGTCGAGCGAAACCGACGCGAAAGAGTTCGCCGTAAAGCCGTGAGGAACCCCTGCCTCATCCTTCGTTGTCACCACCGTCACACCGGTCAGAAAACTGCCGAAGGCAGAGCGTAAAGCGCGCGGATCAATTTCCGGCATCGGAGACCTCGTCAATAAAACCGTGCAGCGCGCGGTTCAGATCAGCCGGATGAGTCATCGGCAGCATATGCGCCGCTCCCTCTACAACATGCGCCCGCCCGCCGGGTGTCAGCGCCGCCATCGCGGCCGACATATCGGGCGTCGAATTCGGATCGTCCGCGCCTGTCATAAACAGCGCCGGACATCCCAGCCGCGCCATCACATCATCGGGCGGCGCATCGCCAGCCGCAAACACCTTATAGGCCGCTTGGTATCCGGCGGCATCAACGCCGCGCAGCCACGCGCCGCAGGCTTCGGCCTCCTCGGTCAAGGCCGCCCCGAACCAGCGCCTCAACGGAACCGCCGGTTCAGGCACGCTCGCACCGTCCAGCGCCGCCGCCCGCGCCATCACCGCCGACGCCGCCTCGGCGCTGCGCCGGTAAACAGCATTCACGGCCACCACGCCCCGAACATGTTGCGGATAGCGCGCTGCCAAATCCAAAGCGATCATCCCGCCCATCGAGTGCCCGACCGCAATCACCGGCTCGCTCAACGCGGCGGCAATCCGGTCCGTATAATCAGACAGGACGGGCGCACGGACAAACGCCGCGCTTTCGCCATGTCCGGGCATATCCGGCGCGACCATCGCGCACTGATCGCCCAGCCCGTCAAGCTGCGCATTCCAGGCCTCGGCCCGCAATCCGACCCCGTGCAACAACAGGACCGGCACGCCCCGCCCGTGGCGGATCGCGGCGAGTCGCCCGAACTCAGACCGCTGCCGGATTGTCCACATCATGCCCGAGGTCCTTGAGGTCCTGATACCGGTCGCCGATCCGGTGATGCGGTCTGCCTGTCGTTGCGCCCCCGAGCACGACGACAATTTCATCGGCGCGCGGGGCATCGGCGATAGAAAACTGGATCGTCAGATAGTGCGAGCGCCGCCCCGCGTCGTTCTTATCCATCAGCGGAACCATCACGGGCGCATTGGCGGGGCCGCGCGTGTTGGTAAAGGCAAGATACGACTTCGCGCCGACCGCCTCGCGATAATGATTGCCGAAGCGCAGGGTGTGGATCAGGCCCGACGCGTGCTCGACTTCGCCATCCAGCCCGACCACCGCCGCCTTACCATAGGCCTCGATGGCATCGCCCGAACCGGCCAGCGCAATAATACGCTCGGTCAGCAATGCGCCCAGCGGCGGGCCAAAGGCCATAATCTCGGGCTTCAGATCCTCAACATACCGGCCTGCCCAGGGATTTCTGACCACGGCGGCCACCGCAAACATCCGCCACGGTTCGGCGGCGGGGCGAAACCCCTCGATCAGAACCTCTTCGTCATAGGTGACGAGTTTTCGTATCTCTGGCTGCATAGCGGGCTCCTGAATATCACCCCACTGTCCCGAAGACCTGCGGCTTTGACAAACGAGTTATTCGGGGCCACTGACATTAAATAAACTTATATCGGACTTGACCCTATGTCCCGCAGCCTGCCGCCTCTCACATGGTTCCGCGCGTTCGAGGCATCGGCGCGCCATCTCAGCTTTACCGCCGCAGCCGACGAGCTTGGCCTGACCCAGTCCGCCATCAGCCAGCATGTCCGCTCGCTCGAAATGCGCTTTGGCGTCGCGCTCTTTATCCGCAAGCCGCGGGGGTTGGCCATCACCGATGACGGGCGAAAGCTGTTGCCCAAGGTCGGCGCGGCGCTCGACACGCTCACCTCGGTCGCCGAGACATTCGACACGGGACCGGCCAGCGGCGTCCTGACGATTGCCGCCTCGGTCAGCGTTGCGCGCTGGATCATCGCGCCAAAGCTCGGCGCATTTCTCGCCACCCAAAGCGGCCTGCGCGTTCGCATCCTCAGCACAATCTGGCCCGATGATTTCAGGACCCCGATTGCCGATGTCGAAATCCGCTTCGGCTCGGACAAACAGGTCGGGTCGGGTGCGGCGCGATTGCTGCCCGACACTCTGATTGCCGTCGCGGCCCCCGGTGCGCAAATCCCGCTGCACCGCCAAACCCTGATCGAGGCTGTCGGCGTTTCCGAAGGCTGGAAAAGCTGGGCGGCCAAAGCGAAAATCGAGGGCCTGCCCGAACCCGCCATCCGCGTCGATTCATACGGCCTCGCGCTTGAGCTTGCCGCCAACGGCGCGGGCGTTGCACTCACCAGTTCGCTGTTGGCGC
>CALGNW010000011.1 GCA_937958345.1 uncultured Neomegalonema sp.
GGCGCAAGCGGGACGATAGCCGGATAGTCGCCCCCCGCCTCCGGCGTGCCGCGCAAGCCCGCATCGTACACTTCAGCGATGAGATCGCATTTACGCATACCCGGCTCGGCAGTTTCGCGAATGCGCGCGTGCATTTTTCCCGTGATTGCCGCCGCCTGTCGCATCAGCCGCAATTCCGCCGGGCTTTTCACAGCCCGCTGCCAGTTCACCAGCGCCGTCGCGTCGCGAATATCGGTCTGCGGCAGCTGGTCGCGCAGTGTTTCCAGACATTTTGCCGAGAAATAGTAATTGTCCATCTCGACACCCAACGGACCCTGCCCCCATCCGCGTTCCCGCAAGGCCGCGGCCAGCGTCTCGTAAGGATGCTTGAGCGGATTTTGCACGTAGTCATCGGGATAGGAAAGGATCGAGCCGGAGGACAGATAAGTCGTCAACCCCGCGCCCACTGCATCCATCGGCCTGCCCCACCATAACGGTTCCGCGTCGCCGCCGATAATCACGGCCTGATGAACGTAAAACGACCACCCGTCGTATCCGGTCAGCCAGTTCATATTTGACGGGTCGGTGACAATCAGCGTCTCGACCCCCGCACCCTGCATTGCCGTGCGGGTCTTCGCGAGGCGGTCGGCGTATTCCGCCGCTGTGAAAAGCATTTCCATGGCATTAACGCTGGCATGCCCCGAAGCGGGTCGCAATCCGTTATTCATCATACCGCGTGCGGTGTGTCACCCCGGGCCAGCGGATCAGTCCGACCCGCCCGATGCCGCGAATCAGCACAGGTCAAACCCGTATAGTTAAGAGCGTGTTAAGAAATCCGCCACATTACGGTCCAGATAACATAATGATTTCAATTTGTTGCAGAGCATGCTATGATGTTGTCACAGTTTCGATTGCAGGTCGAAATCGTGGCCCTCGACTTGCGATACTGAATACCGAGCGTATCTCTCAATACCTTTCCCGTCCTTCGCGCATGAAGGACGGGTTTTTTTTGCCCTGTCGTCACGCGCTCGAGTTCAGAGTGCCCTAATCCAGCCGCAGGCGAGAAACCGCATCTTCAGAATTGTACGGTATTCAATTAAAAACCGAGGCGATCTTTCGCCTTTGTTACCGGGGCACAAACGCGGGACCACGATGGACAGAACGTCATCATTTTCGAACGACCGCGCGTGGTCATCGCTGCTGATGGCTTTGGCCATCGGAGCCGGCCTGACGTTTCCGGCGCTGGCCGCCGCCTGCCTGCCCTATATCTTTCCGGCGTTGTTTTGCGTTGTGGTTTTCTCGCTCAATACGCTCGAAGAAAATCCGGTAAAAATCCTGACCAAGATCGATACGTTCACATGGACGATTGTTTCGTGGCAGATGTTCATTCTTCCCGCGCTGATAACCGCTTTTTGCGTCGTGTTCAGCGCACCGGTTCTGGTGACCATGATCCTGCTGGCGACCGCGACCGCCGGATCGGTTTTTGCCAGTCCCGCACTGGTCGAAATGGCGGGACTGAATCGTCGGCTGGCGATTAGGACGATGATTATCTCAACGTTCTTTATGCCCGTCTCGCTGTTGGTATTCGGCACGATAAACGATGTTCTGCCGCCCGATATGTCATTCGAAACTTACGGGCTTCAAATCGTGACCTATCTGCTTATCCCGCTGTTGATCTCGGTCGGATTCTGGAAAATTAAAGTCAGAATTCCACCGCGGAATGCGACGCGGGTCGTGCGCGGGATGGGCTGGTGCTCGACACTGGCGCTGATGGTTTTCTGCGTCGGTGTGATGTCGAAAATCCATGAAAGCGGTTCCGGTCAGTCAGCCGACCTGCTGATCTATCTGTGCCTTGCCGTGGGTCTGTCGCTGCTGATGTATCTGATGACAAGCGTTCTGTTTCAGCGTTTTAGCCGCAGGGATGCGTTGACCGCCGGAATGCTGGTTGCAAACCGCAATGTCGCGTTGAGCTTTGGATTGCTGTCCGAGGTGTTTCCGGACGAGGTGATGATCTATGTCGCCGTGTCGCAGTTTCCGATCTTTCTGACGCCCTTGGGCCTCAGGATGTACCGGATTTTTCTGAACGCAAGCCGCCCCTATTCGCGCACCTGAAAAGGCGCGCCTGCCTTTCGATTCCTAAATCTCCGGCAATAGTCTAGTTTGCGGGCATGCGAACCGGGGAGAGCGGGATGGATAAGAGGCCAATGGACGATCTGCTGGAGGTCATGCGGCGGCTGCGCGATCCGGTCGGCGGTTGCCCGTGGGATATTGAACAGACCTTCGAGAGCATTGCGCCCTATACGATTGAAGAGGCGTATGAGGTGGCCGATGCGATTGCCAACGGCTCGCGCGAGGACCTGAAGGGCGAGTTGGGCGATCTGTTGTTGCAGGTGGTTTATCACAGCCGCATGGCGGAAGAAGAAGGCGCGTTCGGGTTTGACGACGTTGCCGCCGCCATCACCGGAAAGATGATCAGCCGCCATCCCCACGTCTTCGGGGATGCAGTCGTCGAAAGCGCCGAAGCGCAGACCGTGCGCTGGGAGGAAACCAAGGCCGCCGAGCGCGCCAAGGCGGGCAGCGCGGAAACCGCAAGCGCGCTTGATGGTGTCGCCCTCGCCCTGCCCGCGCTGGTTCGCGCTCAAAAGCTGCAAAAACGTGCGGCGCGGGTGGGGTTTGACTGGCCGGATGCGTCGGGCGTCACCGATAAAATCGCAGAAGAGGCGGCCGAGCTGACCGCTGAAGTCACCGCCGGAGATCAGGGCAGGATTGCCGAGGAATACGGTGATCTGCTGTTCACAGTCGCCGTGCTGGGCCAGCACCTCGGCGTTGATGCGGAGCAGGCTCTTGTTGCGGCCAACGGAAAGTTCGAACGGCGCTTTCGCGGGGTCGAGGCGGCTTTGACTGCGCAGGGGCGCGCACCCGGACAATCGACGCTCGAAGAGATGGATGCGCTTTGGGATGCCGTAAAACTGAACGAAAAAAACGGAACTTAGCTTGACCTTTTGCAATCAAAGTCGATTATGAGAGCATTACAGGAAGGCTTTCAGATGAAACGTAAATTTGCTTTTGCTGCGTCGCTATTTATCTTCACGCCAGCGCAGGCGGAAGCACCGGTCGTCGACCTGATCGGATATCGCGCCGTCTATGAAATTACGTTTGAGTCCTCCGATGCCAATTCGGGGATCATCGGTGCCGAAGGCCGTTACGTCTTTGACGTCGATGATGCCTGCGAGGGATACGCCACCAACGAGCGGTTTGTCGTCAGGCTCGCCCGCGCGGAAGACCCGATCGTACAGGATTACCGCCTGACCGCGTTCGAGGCCGCGGACGGTGCGCAGTATCGCTTTACGCGCATCATCGAGCTGAACGGAAACGCAGGTCAGAAGGCCAGCGGCGAACTGGTGGTTGATGCTGAAAAGAAAAGCGCGCATGTCGATTACGCCGAGGCCGAGGACCAGAGCTATGACAAAGCCGTTCTGACGCCGGTCGCGCATATTCGCGAGCTGTTGAATACCGCCAAAACAGGCGGTGACCGTCATGCGGCGATGATTTTTGACGGCGACGTCGACTCGCCGATTTTCTATGCCGTGACCCGGATAATGCCCGCCGATGCCGGGGCGGGAGCCGAGGGCGACGCCAAGGGATCACTGACCGATCTGGCGCGCTGGAAAATCGACACGGTCTATTATCCGCCCGAAACCGGCGACGAGGGCGAGGGCGCGGTTCCGAAGTTTTTGTTTGAAGCGGTTCTGTTCGAGAACGGTGTTCTGACGGATTTGCGGCTCGACTATGTGGATTTTGCACTGAAAGCGACGTTGTCAGACCTTGAAATTCGTCCTTCAGATTGTTGAATCCTTAGCATTTTCACAGGACCGGCGATGAAGCGCCCTTGAGACAAAGACGCTTCGAAAGCGGCCTCTTGTGATAAACAGCACAGAAATTGATCTCGCTCAAAGCGATAAGTAACCCGTCAGTAGTAACCCTTGACGTGTATTTTAGTTCTTGAGGAGTAGACACAATGGGAAAACGTTCCCCATTCGATGGTCACGAGTTTTGCGATTTCAGCGGTGAATACAGCGGCGCGGGCGCCGGCGGTCAGGGCTGGATTGATGTACTGGCGGACAAAAGCACAGCACATAATGTCGGTGACGGTCTGTCAGAATCTCTCGACGGGTTCGGGTGGCTGGTCGGTGATATGGCCCATCGCACGAGCCGGGATACCGCCTGAGGGCTTGCGCGGACCTCTATGCCGGTCCGCGCGCTTTCAGATGCCTTAGCCGAGCGATTTCGCCTTGGCGATGATCGCCTCGACCGTGATGCCGAAGTGTTTGTACAGATCACCCGCCGGAGCGGATGCACCAAACCCTGACATGCCGATGAAGGCGTCGCTGTCGCCGGTGTACTTCGACCAGCCCATTTCGACCCCCGCCTCGATCGCAATGCGGGGGGCCGATCCGAGAACGGACGCGCGGTATTTTGCGGTCTGTTCGTCGAACTTGTTCCAGCTCGGCATCGAGACGACCGCCGCGCCCGGAATTCTGTCTGCCGCCTCGACGGCAAGCTCGACTTCGGTGCCGGTTGCGATCAGCGTGACCGAACGCTCTCCGTCCGCCTCGCGCAGCACATAGCCGCCCTTGGCCGCGAGGTTGGCGGTGGTATGTTCGGTGCGGACCGCAGCACAGCCCTGACGTGAAAGGGCGAGAACGGTCGGCTTGTTTTCATCCGCAAGCGCCGCCATCCATGCCTCGGCGGTTTCCACGGCATCACAGGGCCGGAAGACGTTCAGGTTCGGAATCGCACGCAGGGCGGCGACATGTTCGACAGGCTGGTGGGTCGGGCCGTCCTCGCCGACGCCGATGGAATCGTGCGTCATCACGTAGATTACCCGCTGGCCCATAAGCGCGCTGAGCCGGATTGCAGGGCGGGCGTAATCGGTGAAGACGAGGAACGTGCCGCCGTAGGGAATGAACCCGCCATGCAGCGCGATGCCGTTCATCGCGGACGCCATGATATGCTCGCGGACGCCGTAATTGATGTAGCGACCCGAGGCATCCGAGGCCGTCACGTCTTCGAGGCCCGGTGTCTTGGTGTTGTTCGATCCGGTCAGATCGGCAGAGCCGCCGACCGTCAGCGCGGTCGCCCCGTTGATGACTTCGAGGGCTTTGCCGGAGGCCGCACGGGTCGCAAGTTTGGGGGCGTCCGCCGCCATTTTCTTTTTGTGCGCGTTGATCTTTTTGGTCAGATCGGCAGGCAGTTCGCCCGACATTGCCGCGTTGAAGGCGTCGGCGTCAGCCGATTTATCGAGGCGGGCCTGCCATGCCTCGCGATGGGCCGCGCCCTCTTCGCCCGCATTGCGCCAAAGGCCGAGAACGTCGGCGGGAATCACAAAGGGATCGTGGGTCCAGCCGACCGCCTCGCGCACGCCCGCGATTTCGTCGTCGCCGGTTATTGCGCCGTGCGCCTTGGGTTTACCTGCCAGCGTCGGTGCGCCGAAGCCGATAATGGTTTTACAGGCGATCATGGTCGGCTTTGCCGAATTTTTCGCCGTCTCGATGGCCGCGTCGAGCGCGTCCATGTCGTGGCCGTCGACCTCTATGACTTCCCAGCCTGCGGCGGAGAAGCGGGTTTTTTGATCCATGGACGTCGACATATCCGTCGTGCCGTCGATGGTGACCGCGTTGTCATCGAAGAAAACAATCAGCTTTGAGAGGTTGAGGTGACCGGCGAGGTCAATCGCCTCGTGGCTGATGCCCTCCATCAGACACCCGTCACCGGCGAAGACATAGGTGTAGTGATCGACGAGGTCAGCGCCGAAGCGCGCCGCGAGCATCTTTTCCGCCAACGCCATCCCGACCGCATTCGCGATCCCCTGCCCGAGCGGGCCGGTGGTTGTTTCGATCCCGTCGGCGTGGCCGTGTTCGGGATGTCCGGCGGTTTTGCTGCCGAGCTGGCGAAAGTCTCTGATCTGCTCGATCGTCATATCCTTGTAACCGAGCAGGTGGTTCACCGCATAAATCAGCATCGAGCCGTGACCCGCCGACAGGACAAAACGGTCCCGGTCCGGCCAGTCGGGGTTGGACGGGTCAATCTTCATGTGGCGGGTAAACAGAACCGTCGCGGCGTCGGCCATGCCCATCGGCATCCCGCTATGGCCGGAATTGGCGGCCTTTACCGCATCCAGCGCAAGAATACGGATCGCGTTCGGCATCTGGGCCATGGCAGCGTCGGTCATCGGCTTATCCTCTGGGTCTTGGATTCGCGCGGAACCTAAAGGGCCGGAGGCAGAAAACCAACGGCTTTCCGGTCCTGCCCGCAAATGCGTTGGCCGCTGTGCAAAGCCGCCGCGCTTTGCCCGCCCCGATTGCGACGCCGCCACCCGCGCGCTATGCAGCCCTATGAGTAAAAAGCCCGTCCTTGAAACCGACCTTTATCCGCCGGTCAAAGCGTTGCTGGAGGAACAGGGGTACGAGGTTAAAGGCGAGGTCGGGGCCGCCGATGTTGTGGCATGCCGGGGGAAAGAAGACCCGGTGATTGTCGAGCTGAAAACAGGGTTTTCACTGTCACTGTTCCATCAGGGGGTCGCGCGCCAGACGATCACGGATGCAGTCTATCTGGCGGTCCCGCGCGGTTCGGGTGCGGCAGCGTGGAAGGCGATCAAAAACAACATGGCGCTGTGCCGACGCCTCGGTCTGGGGTTGATGACGGTTCGGACCGGCGACGGGCTGGTCGAAATCCATCTCGACCCCGCCCCGTACAAGCCCCGTAAATCCAAGGCGAAAAAAGGACGTCTGCTGCGCGAATTCGCAAAACGTGTCGGTGATCCGACACAGGGCGGATCGACGCGAAGCGGCCTGATGACGGCATACCGGCAGGATGCGCTGCGCTGTCTGAATTTCCTGCACACCAACGGCCCGACCAAGGCATCCGAGGTCGCCAGAGCCGCCGCAGTGCAAACCGCCCGGCGGATTATGTATGACGATCACTATGGCTGGTTCGAGCGCGCCGACAAGGGCGTCTACGGCCTATCCCCGAAAGGGACCGAAGCCGTTGAAGCATTTGCCGACGCCCTGCACGGCCTGACGGATCAGGCGACGGACAAAACCAGCGAGTAAACCGCAAGGACCGTCAAACCCGCCGCCGCAGCAATCGGGATGTATTTGACGAGCGTTCGCATAACCCCGCCCGAAACCGAGTTTCCGAACCCGCCCGCCGCCATGCCGAGCACGGCGCCGCTTCGTTCGCGTTTCAGCTTTGCCCGTTCCAAACTGGCGAGGGCCTTTTCGGTTCTGCGGGCGAATTCGGGGTTGTCGGGAGCGTTACGTCCGGGAACAGCGTCTGACATGGGGTCTCGATCTATCGGTGAGGGGCAGACACGGGACCTAATCCGCCGCAGCGCCTACGGCAAGCTGTGTGACACTCCGCCACAGTCGCACGAAGTCCGTCGAAGTTATCGCGGCCTGCGCCGCGCCGGGCGGCGCACGGGCTCCGCCGAGGTAATCCCGCGCATCAGGCGGACCCGCAGGTCATCCTCGTCATCAGGGTCCTTGGGGATCACGATTTCCGACCCGTCCTTGCGGCGGACGACGAAAACGTCGGTCTCGATCAGTTCGGCCATCGTATCCCAGTGATAGGTGCGGCGCACAAAGCGGTTGGCGATGGCAATGCCGTGCTCATCCAGCACAACCGACTGCTTGCCCCAGTCAACGTCCTTGCGGGGCCATTCAAGCACCTCGCCAACGTCAAACAACGCATGCATGGCGGCCTGTCCCAGACGCATAAAGGCGAAAATACCCAGAAAGGTCAGCAGGATGGCCGCAAACAACATCCCTACCGCCCGCAGGCTGTCAAGCGGGACGACCAGAGCCGACCCGATCACCTGTCCGCACCACGGACTGAGCAGCACAAACCCCGCGAGCACGATACCATACGCGATCAGCGACAGCTTTCGCACCCGCGCCCTTTTCAGCGCCACGGCCTCGTCGCCCGCCTGAAAGCGCGTGATGTGAGAGACAAATCCGTGCCGCTTTGCACGGCGCACGGCGTTGCCGAAGCCTTCGGCGTCTTCGGGTGACAAAATGCTCATGGCTACGCGGCCCCTCGTCCGATGAGAGAAATCAGCGCGCCGGATTCGGTGAATGCGCGCTTTGACAGAACCGAACGGGGGATCACCAGACATTCGCGGTCTGATACACGCAGAGCGATCCAGTCGGCGGTCTCTGCCGCATCCTCGAAGGCGCGCCAGCGGAAAACCCGCTCGCCCGATGCACTGACCTCGCGCACGCTTTCGAGTGCAATCGACAGCAACCGCTCGCCCGGTTCCAGTCCGGTTATCGAGGGCAGCGGGAACCAGCGCGTGCGCTTGAGCCGCCACCAGCCGATCAGCCGGTTAACCAGTTTGATTGTAAAGACCGCCAGCACCAGTGCCACGATGAGACGCAGCCCGCCCTCGTTCGAGGCGGTCAGCGGCATCGCCAAAGTCAATGTCGACAGGACCACCGCACCGACGGTCAGATACGCCGCGTCGCTTTCGCCCCCGGCAGCGAGGGCGGCGGTCAGCGCGTCGCGGTCTTCGTCGGTGAAATCAAGGCGGATGTCCATGCCCTCATCCGAAGCAAGGCACGGGCCATCCCTTTCAGGCCGTGAAGAACGCGTCCAGTGCGGCGATGGTGGCGGGCGGGTTTTCCTCAGGAATAAAGTGACCGGACTCAATAGCCTGACCGCTGACATCCGCGCACCAGTCCCGCCACGTATCCAGCGGTGTTGCAGCCCCCGCCGCGATGCCGGACCCGCCCCACAGGGCCAGCGCCGGTGCGGTGATTTTGCGCCCTGCCGACCGGTCGGCGCGGTCATGCTCGACGTCGATGCCCTCGCCCGCGCGGTAATCATCGCACATCGCCCCGAGCCGCTGCGGGTCGCGGGCCTGCGCGCAGTAGCTTTCAACGGCTGAGGGGTCAAAAGAGGACAGGTCTTTGGCGGCGGTCCAGCTCGCCAGCGTGTGTTTGATGTAATAATCCGGCGCGCCGCCGATCAGGGTTTCGGGCAAGGGCGCGGGCTGCGCCAGAAACGGCCAGTGGTAAATCGCCATCGAAAAGGCGTGGTCCATTTTCTCCCAGTAAATACAGGTCGGCAGAATATCGAGGACCGCCAGCCTGCGCACCCGGTCAGGGCTGTCGAGCGCGAGGCGATAGGCGACACGGCCCCCGCGATCATGGCCCGCGACATCGAATGTGTCATGGCCGAGCGCGGCCATCGCCTCGACCACACGTGCGGCCATCTCGCGCTTGCCGGCTAAAGACACCGAACCGGGAATAAAGCTGCGCCCGTAGCCCGGCAGATCAAGACAGATCACCTGACGCGTCCGGGACAGCGCAGGCGCAACGCGCGCCCACATCGCATGGGTTTGCGGAAACCCGTGCAACAGGACGAGCGGCGGCCCCTCGCCCGCAATGGCCGCAAACACCCCGCCGCCCGCCGTGGGGACCATCCGCCCGGAAAACCCGTCGATTGTTGTCATCTCACCCGCCCGAAAACGCCTGTTTCAGCGAGTTAAACACGATTGCCGCGACAAAGAAACCGGACGGCATAAAGGCCGGAACACAACGCCAGAAACAGCGTAAACCATGAAAATGACAGATTTTTTCCGACGCCTTAATTGTTTGTAAGAACGGGATAAATAAAATCATCGCCACACCGAGAGGCGCAAATGCGATCCGGACCGGAAAACAATAACACAGGCAGGTCAATCCGAATGAAAATGCGCGCAACAATCGCAGCACTCGCTCTTGCATCAGTTTCCGCACCCGCCCTCGCGGAACCGATTACCGAAGGCGTGTGGAAGCTGGAAAACAACGAAACCCACTCGTTGGGATCGGCAGGGTTCTACCGCTATAACGGCAGCGGCTATGACCTCTATGATTTTGAAACGAACGGCGCCGATGTCAGAATGGTCTATGACGCGGCAGCCGGAACCATCAGCCTCGCCGGGGACGCGTATGACCCGACGGATGACAGGCTGGTCAGTTTTGATCTGCAATACAGCGGCGTCGCGGTTGAGGGCAGCCGTGTGCAGATTGGCGATTCAACCGCCGTCGGTGTTTTCGACGGTGTTGACGTGATGTCGAAAGGCATGGCCGGGCGTACGCTGTATCTGGACAGTGACGGCCTGGAAACCTCGCTGACAGGGCATGGATGGCTGGGAACCGATACCGGTCATTTCGGTGATTTTCATATTAGCGGCACGCGCATTGCCGACCTGAACGACCTGAACCCGCAAAATCCGCTGACCGGCACGACGGGCACGACCGGCACGACGGGCACGAGTGGCGGTGGCGGCGGTGGAACCGTTGCTGCGCCGGGCGGGCTTGCTCTGCTGTTGTTCGGCGGATTGGCGATCGCCGGCATGCGCCGCCGCCGTACCCGCGCTGAGTAACCGGCAGACGATAAGAACCCTAAAGGCTCGCCGGTGGCGGGCCTTTTTTGTGCGCGTATCCGGTGACACCGGAGAGGCGGCATAAAAAACGGGAGGCAAGCCGACCCGGCGTACCTCCCGCGATCCAAGCCGCATGCGCGCGGAGCGTTAACCCGCGTCGCGCACGTCCAGTCCCAACTCGCGGACCTTGCGGTAAAGCGTCGAGCGGCCAATGCCGAGGCGGCGCGCAATTTCGCTCATGTGGTTTTGGTATTTGTCGATCGCCATGCGGATCATTTCGCCCTCGACATCCGCAAGCTGGCGCAAGTGACCGTCCGAGGTGAAGGGCGAGAACCCGCCTGCCACACCGGAACCGTGCAGTCCCTCGCCGTCGATTGAGCCACCGGCACCGACCGTTTCGTCGCCAAACGCGGACAGTCCCACGATCTGCGGGAAGTCATGCAGGGTGAGAACTTCGCGGTCTGACAGCACAACCGCGCGGTAGACGGCATTTTCAAGCTGACGGACGTTACCCGGCCAGCGGTAATCGGAGAGCATTTCCTTCGCGGAGTCTTCGATGCCGCGCACCGGCTTGCCCTCTTCCGCCGCAAAGCGATGGATGAAGTATGCGATGAGTTCGGGAATATCCTCGCGGCGCTCGCGCAGAGGCGGCAGGCCGAGGGGAAAGACGTTGAGGCGGTAATACAGATCCTCGCGGAATTTTTCTTCAGCGACGAGCTGTTGCAGATTCTTGTTGGTTGCAGAAATCAGGCGGATATCGACCTTGATCGGCTTGGTTCCGCCAACCGGATCAACTTCGCCCTCCTGAATGGCGCGCAGCAGTTTTACCTGAATTTGCGGTGGCAGTTCGCCGACTTCATCGAGGAACAGCGTGCCGCCGTCCGCCTCCTGAAATTTACCGATCTTTTTGGTGGTCGCGCCGGTGAAGCTGCCCTTTTCGTGGCCGAAGAGAATCGATTCGACGAGATTTTCGGGGATTGCACCGCAGTTTACGGCGACGAACGGCTTGCCGGACCGATCCGAAGCGCCCTGAATTGCGCGGGCCATCACCTCTTTACCGACACCGCTCTCCCCCTCGATCAGAATGGGGATGTTTGATTGCGCAGCGCGCTCGGCCAGCATGATCGACTGGCGCATCACGAGCGAGCGCGCAATCAGATCGCTGAACAGCAGGCGGTTTTCGGTTTTGCGCGACAGGCGCGAAATCTCGCCTGCAAGCACATTCATTTTCAGCGCGTTCTGAATAGAAACCTGAAGCCGCTCGGGGCTGGCGGGCTTGACGATAAAGTCATTTGCCCCTGCCTGCATTGCCTGAACAACTGTTGTCACCGACCCGTTTGCGGTCAGGACAAGAATAGGGAGTGCGGTATTCTCGGGCCGCAACTCGGCCAGAACAGCCATGCCGTTTACACCGGGCATCACCAGATCAAGAAGCATCAGATCAATCGCCGGACCCTTGCCGCTGCGCAGCAGATCAAGTGCCTGACGACCGTCGCTGGCTGTCAAAGTCTTATAACCTTGCGCGCCGACAACGGATTCCAGCAATCTTCTCTGGGCCGGATCATCGTCAACGATGAGAATCGTCTGCGCCATGCTTTTTTCCTTTTTTTACACAGTCGGGTTTCTCCCGACAGTCCCCGAAATCTTGTCGGGTGCGTCCTGTTATTCCGTTTTCAAGACAGTTTTCAGGTTCGCCTTACGGCTTACGAGAGCTTTGCCTTATCAATGCGCTTCGGATGTCTCTTGATGGTTCAGAAGACAGCATTGATCTCAGAATGACACAAACACCCAAGACGTTTACAAAGTATGAATATGAGACAATAGGTAGAGTCACCTGCACCGTAACGCAACACAAATGCGGTTACTTTTGAATACGTTGTTCCACCTAGTGTTGTGCAAAAGACGCGCAGATACGCAAATACCTTGCTTATGCCTCATTTAGTCTTTGCGGGCTTTTCCACAGGCAAAAAACATGGAACAAATGTCGCAGTAGCGGGCTTTAGCCCTAACTGCGTCGCGACAGACCGCATGTCAGCGGACGGCGATAAAAAGATGATGGAGAGAGGGATGAAGACAGTTTCCCGCATCCTCATGGCAACTGCGCTCGTCAGCGTTGCTGCCTGTGGAAAATTGCCAGAAGCAAGCCTCGGCGGAACGTTCGGCGTTCAGAACTTTCTGAATGCCAACATTCCAACCGAGGGACTTGATTTCCCGGCACAAACGTACAGCGCGGCTTTGGGCCGTGAGTACCAGAATCTGGCCCGCATCGCCGCAACGGAAGATGTGAACTGGATTGACGCATCCGCTTATATGCAAAAAGGCGTTGCAGCCCTGCGCGGCGAGCAGATCCAGCCATGGGCTCCTGAAGTCCTCGGCCTTTCGGGTGAGATCGAAAGCGTTTACGCGACCCTGCTGAGAACGATCAACAGCGGTGCCGCGACCAACCCCGTAGCCTGTGCCCGCGCTCTGGCGCTGTACGATAACTACGCGGAAGAGCTGTCGGAAGGCGCGCATTCGTGCACCGATCCTAACCTGATCCTCGCAGAACTGAATGATGCGCTGGAAGCATGCGGATACCAGAAGCCGGTTGCCGCTCCGCCTCCACCACCGCCTCCTCCGCCACCTCCTCCTCCGCCACCTCCGCCGCCGCCTCCACCACCACCGGTTGTGGAAGTGCCCGCACCTGTGGCTGCACCGGTTGACGCGTGTTTTGCGGCGAGTGTACCGGCCGGATGTACGTGTTCGACGGTGAACGATCAGGCAGTTATCGCGTGTCCGCAGCCTGCGGCTCCGCCACCACCGCCTCCTCCGCCACCACCGCCTCCGCCTCCTCCGCCGCCACCTCCGCCGCCACCACCTCCTCCGGCGCCGGCTTATCCGCTGAACTACACGATCTACTTCGGTTACGACCGTTGTGATCTGACGGCTGAAGCGGGTCAGGTGATCAACGAGGCGTCAACGGCATTCCGTGCCTATAACGCACAATATGCTGACGTGATCGGTCACACCGATACGCGCGGTTCCAAGGCGTACAACACGCGCCTCGCGAATTGCCGTGCTAACGCAGTTGCAGACTCGATGGCCTCCACGGGCATCAACCGTCAGCAGCTTCGCGTCGGCGCACGCAGCGAACTGGACCCGGCGCTTGCAACGGGTGACGGTGTGCGTGAAGCACTGAACCGCCGTGTGAACATCACGATCGTTCAGTAAGACAACGCACGTTGAAAAGACGAAAGGCCACCCTTCCGGGGTGGCCTTTTTTGTTGGATTGAGATTCGAACTCTGCCGCGCCGCCCTGCCGGTTCAGACCAGCCGCCGCGCCGCCCTGTCCTTATAATCACGCTCGAAAACCAGTGTGTCGTTCACATAAGCGCGCAGGGACGCGGTGACATAAAAATGGTCGCCATCGCCGGTCATTTCCGCCTTGGCACGGGTGCGCCACATGTTGCCCTCGCGGCCTCCGGTTTGCTCCCACTCCGACGTCAGGCGCGCTGAGAGCGGATCGTCGGGATGGATGTGAAAGCGTTCTTTGAACCACGAACCCGAAATCAGACCGTGGTCGAGATCGCGGTTTTCGCCGCTGTCCTCGTCAATGCGGATCGTCACGATTCCGGTTTCGGGATCGGTGTGTGTCGCGCGCGTATACGAGGAGGGCCGGCGCGCTTCCGCCTGCCAATGCGGTGCGCCGACGGGCTGTTCGAACGACCACTCATCGCCCGAAGCCTGAGAAGCGGACCGGAGCGGAATATCGATCGCACCGGAATGAACTGTCACACTGGCCGCGTCGGGCGACGGCCATACCGTGGGCCAATAGGCTGTCGAAATCGCCACCCTCAGCCGGTGGCCCGCAGGCAGGCGGTAGGCGATCTGGTCCAGCGCGAATTCGACCGGATAAACCGCGTCCGGCTCAAGCGCCGTCGGCGCAGCGTGCGAGGCGTGGTGGGCCAAATTCATCACGCCATGGGTTATCAGCGCGCTGGTTCCGTCGGGCCGTAAATCGAGCAGGCGCACCGCGACAAGCGCAGCGGGTTTATCCGCCGAGACGCGCATACGGATCAGGGGTGCGCCGACAATATCGGCGGGCTGTTCCGCCGCTGAACCGTCAAAGCACAGCGACAGCGCATCGTCGTGGGATTGCTCGTCCGGCAACTCGTCGGCAAAGGCGAAAGGAAAGAACTCGCCCGCCATGATGCCGCAATGCTGGGGCGAGGCGACGGACAGGCCGCACGGCTCGGGTGCGGATTGCAGGGTGTTCGAGGCAAAGAAATACGTGCTGTTTCTGATTGCGGGCGATGGCCATTCCGCCTCGGCAATCCAGCGCCCCGCGCGGGCGTCTATGCGGCGTGCGGGGGCGATTGAATCCATCAGATAGGTGCGATAGGCGGGGTCTTGCCCGACACCCGTTTCAATGCCCTTGAGCCATTTATCCCACCAGCGCCGGGATTCCTGCAGGAACCCGATGGCGGGTGCGGGACCGGCGTAATGGGGGTATTTGTGGTTCCACGGACCCACGATGCCCTTGACCGGTGCCGACAGATTTTCGACCAGATGCGAGACCGTGTTGCGGTATCCGTCGTGCCAGCCGCCGACGCTGAGCACTGCCGCCTCGATGGCGTCATAATCCTCGCAGACCGAACCGTGCCGCCAATAGGCGTCGCGGTGCTGATGCCCGTGCCAGTCGCCCCAGTTGAACGGCTGGTTTTCCAATCGGTGCAGCCATTGCGCCTGCCAGTCATCACCGACCAGTGCGGGATCGGGCGGGCGCGACGCGTAAGACAGCATGTTCACGGCCCAGCCGAAGTTTTCAGCCAGAAGGCATCCGCCCTTATAGTGAATATCGTCGGCATAGCGGTCGACGGTCGAACAGACAGTGATGATTGCCTTGAGCGCGGGCGGACGCAGGGCCGCGACTTGCAGGGCATTAAAGCCGCCCCACGAAATCCCCTGCATCCCGACAGCGCCGTTGCACCATGGCTGGGCCGCCGCCCACGCAATCACGTCGCAGGCGTCCTGTAACTCCTGCGCGGTGTATTCGTCATGCATCAGGCCCTGAGACTCGCCGCTGCCGCGCATATCGGTGCGGATGCAGCAATAGCCCTGCCCCGCCATCCACGGGTGCGAAAACTGGTCGCGGACGATGGTTCCGTCGCGCTTGCGGTACGGCAGATGTTCGAGGATGACCGGAACCGGATCGGCCTGCGCATCATCGGGCATCCAGACGCGAGCGGACAGGCGCGTGCCGTCCGGCATTGTAATGCCCATATCGGCGTGCTCGACGACGCGGCGCGGAAACACGGTTTCGATCTTCATGGTAATCCCCTCGTAAAAAAGCCCCGCCGGTGAGGGCGGGGCTTTGTATCAGGTATTGAACGTTACGCGCTTACGCGAACCACCAGCGTTCCATATAACGCTCGCCGTCGAGATCCCAGTTCGAGCCCATCTGCTCGCCCTGCATGACCTTGTCGGAGGTCGCGAAGACGTATTGCGCGAACATCGGGACGATCGTGCCGCCCTCGTCCGATACAATCGACTGCATCTCGGAGTACATGTCGCGGCGGCGTTCCTGATCCAGTTCGGACCGCGCGGCCTTTAGCAGCACGTTGAAGACCGTGTTGTCCCAGAACGTATCGTTCCACGGCACGCCCTCGGCATAGGCCGTCGAGAACATCCAGTCCGCCGTCGGGCGACCGCCCCAGTAACAGGCGCAGAACGGCTTTTTCATCCAGACGTTGGACCAGTAGCCGTCATTCGGTTCGCGCTTGAGGTCGATTTCGATGCCTGCATCGGCGGCGCTGGCCTGAAAGAGTGCGCCCGCGTCTGTCGCACCGGCAAAGGCGGAGTCGGCAACGCTGAGCGGAACCGTCAGCTTGTCGATACCGGCCTTTTTCAGATGGAACTTGGACTTTTCGGGATCATAGGTCCGCTGTTCAAGGTCCTTGGCAAAGAAGGTCTGGCCGCGGCCAATGGGATGGTCGTTGCCGACCGAGCCGTAGCCGTAGAGGATTTTTTCGACCAGCTCTTCGCGGTTGATCGCGTGCTTGAGCGCCAAGCGGACATTGTTGTCCTTGAACGGGATCGCCCGCGTGTCCATCGGGAAAGTGTAGTGCTGTGTGCCGTTGGTCGAGAGAACCTTTACGCCCTTTTTGCGCTTCATCAGGTTCACGGTTTTCAGCGGCACGCGGTCGATCATATCAACCTCGCCGGTGATGAGCGCGTTCGAGCGGGCAACCGGATCAACGATGGACAGCAATTCGAGGCTGTCGAAATAGCAGGTGTCTTTTTTCCAGTAATCATCGTTGCGGGTAAAGTCGGCGCGCACGCCGGGATCGAAGTTGTCGAGCTTGTAACCGCCCGCACCGATGCCCTTTGTCCAGTCAACGGTTCCGTCATCCTCTGCCGGACCGATGGCGAGGTGATAGTCGCTGACGATATACGGGAAGTCGGCGTTGCCGTCCTTGAGCGTGATGACGACCGCATCGTCGCCCATCGCCTTGATGTCTTCAATCGGTTCGACAATCGGTTTTGCCGCCGATTTGGAGTCTTTGCCGCGGTGGTGGTTCAGCGATGCAATGACGTCTTTTGCCGTAACTTTTTTACCGTCGTGGAATTTCGCGTCGCGGATTTTGAATGTCCATGTCTTCGCGTCCGCCGATGCCTCCCAGCTTTCGGCCATCTCGCCGCGCAGCTTGCCGTCAGGGCCGACCTCGGTGAGGAAGTTGTGCAGCGCAAAGGTCATCGAAAGAGAAAAGCCGTTCTCAAACGTCGCCGGATCGAGCGTATCCGTCGTGCCGCCATGTGCCTTTGCAACGCGGAGTTTGCCGCCGCGCTTTGGTGCCGCCAGCGCGCCCGAAGCCGACAATGCGATTGCAGCAGCGCCGCCGTATTGCATGACACGACGACGCGAAATCGGCGTTCCGTTTGCGGATAGAAGTGACATAAATTTCTCCCTGAAGGTTTTTGTTCTGTACGCAGAATGCGATTTTCTCCCCCGATCCGCAACCTCTCTCGAATAACGTGTGTGAACCTGAGAAAATCACCCTTAACGCGACACAAAAGACACATTTTTGCGCCGCGCAGGGATATCATTTATAAAATTCAGCGCCTTACCCGTTAGCCGGTTTGCAGGACGATCTGCTTCCAGACAGCGGTCTCATCAAAGATCGCGTATTCGCGGCGGATGCCGTGCGGGCCGAATTCGGCGTGACAGATGCCCATGACATGAACCGTCGCGCCGGTCGGACGCCCGAACAGACCCCAGCCGTCGTGTTTTCCGTGAAGCGACCAGCGGATCGCAGCGCGGGGCGGCATGGCGGGATCGTCGCGGCCAATCTGGTGATGGACGGTAAATTCCGCCGAGGGCAGCGCGGCGCGCAGGCTCATCCACATGCGGTCGGCGGGTGCATGGCCGTGGGCGGTAACGCCGCCGGGGTGTTCGAGATGCACGGCGCGGTCGTATCCGGTCGGGATCGCCGCCATATCCGCGCCCATGATGCGGGACAGCATATCGGCATAGCGCGCACCGACCTCATGGTCATTGCCCCGTCCCGTGTAAGGGCCGGGCTTGTCGATGGCAGGGGTAAAGGGCTGAACGCATTTATCCGGTCCGCCCTCGCGTTCGATCAGGTCACGCGCAAACGCTTCGGGGGTCATGCCCATCTGCGCGACAATCGCGCCTTGGTCGCGGATCAGCCATTCGTCGTTGATCGCATTGTTGATCGCGTGGCAATCGGCGATAATGCGGTAAGTAAATTTCTTGCCCGTCGCCTTGCCGTACATGCCATCGGCCAAGTGGGTCGCGGTCGACAGGATACGATGCGAGGACAGCATGCCCTCCTCCGGCGACCCGCTCCAGATCACATCTTCGCCCAGCAGTTGGCGGTCGGGAAATTCGGCCAGCGTCGCCATGGTCGCGGCGATGACATTTTCGTTGCCGATAACGACCGAACCGGGCGAGCGCACGACAAGGTCAGGCGTATAATATTGGTGCAGCGTGGCAATGCCGCGATCTTCCCAAATCTCGCGCGTGATCCCGAGAATGTAGTCGGGAAAGTCTTTCCAGCGGGGGTCAAAGCCCTTCATGTCATGGTTCCTTGATGTGCTTTATTGAATTCCCGAAGGCGGGCGAAAACGTCGATGCCGATTTGATCGTACATATGCAGCAGGTCCACCAGCACCCAGTTTTCACGGATCAGACCGTTCTCAATGCGCCAAAAATCAAGGCTGCGCATGGTGATTTTTTTGCCCACAGGCGGCAGGCCGAGCCAGCCCGCATGGCTGATGCTTTGCACCATGTCGGGCCAGCCGGTGACGCCGACATAATTGCCCTCTGCCATAAAGTGAAAGGTGGACTCGGTCGGGTATGTGCCGCGATCCGGCATGGCATTGAGGAACGGGATCTGATGCCAGTTGCGAAACCCCTCGATGCCGCGCCCCGTGCCGATGCCCGACGGGCCGTACCAGTTCATACGCGGATGCCAGAAGCGTTCGAGTTCCATGAGTTCGGGACCGCCCTCGGACGGGTGTTTTTTCATGGTCAGCAGCATGTCGATCACATGCTGTCGCGCAAAGGCCGTTTGGTTCGGATCATGCGGGCCGAGGCCGTCGCCCGTCGCGGGGCCGGGGATGTGCCACTCGCGGCCAAGGCTGGGCGACAGCGGCCACGCCCCCGCCTGCATCATCAGTTCAGGAATATCCCAAAGCGCCTGCATCTCGACAATCTTGCCATCCTCGATGCGAAAGAATTCGTGGAACCGCATATGCGCAAGATGACCCGTGGGCGGAATGTCGAGAAAGGGGCGGCGGAAGGTTCCGGTATAGAATCCGCCCATGCCGATCCACTCCGCGCCGTCATCATCCGCGCCTTGCACGACGATTTGCTCGCGCCGTTCAAGGTCGGGGATGGCGGTGTGCAGCGCGGTGAGCGCCGTGTCGAAATACGCCTCCGGCCCCTCCATCGTTTCGAACGGGAACGCAAGGTTGAAGGTCGCGTTCGGCGCGACGGCGGCGAGGGCCGTGCGGACGGTGGCGGGGTCGTAATCGTAAAGCGCGGCGCGCAGAGCCTTGATCATGGTGCGCTCGACGGCGGACGGGGGGCTTGGGCTTCGCCGCGGTCGTATTTCTCCCACCCTTCGCCGTTGAAAACATCAACGCCAAGCTGGGCGAGGACGTGGGGGAAATCGACCATGACCCAGTTATCCTCGATCTTACCGTCCGAGACTTTCCAGAAATCCATATAGCGGATGGTGATGCGTTTTCCGGT
>CALGNW010000012.1 GCA_937958345.1 uncultured Neomegalonema sp.
CTAATCATCTATCACTCCCGAACAGGCGGTACGCGGCAGATGGCCGAGGCCGCCGCCGCCGCAGCGCGGGCCGAGATCGAGACCGTCCTGAAAAAAGCGGATGAGGCTTCGGGTTCCGATCTGCTTTCCGCGGATGGTTACATCTTTGCCGCGCCGGAAAATCTCGCAGCGGTATCGGGTGTGATGAAGGATTTCTTCGACCGGGCTTACTACGACGTCCTCGGTCAGATCGAAGGGCGGCCCTATACCCAGATGGTTTGTGCTGGATCGGACGGTGAAAATGCGGTCCGGCAAATTGCGCGGATCGCGACGGGATGGCGATTGAGAGCGGTACAGGAACCCCTCATCATTTGCACCCACGCCCAAACCCGCGAACTCATTCTCGCTGATAAAGTGATAGATAACGAAGGCTTATCGCGGTGTGCTGACATGGGTGCTGCCCTGGGGGCCGGGCTGACACTCGGTGTATTTTGAACTTGCGCGGCTGTTAACGGGAAATTTACTAAATTTAAAAAATTAACGAATTCCCGCATCCTATTGCATAAGAACATTTTTCTGGCGTTCTTAATGCGATATGTTAATCTTACAGCATAAAAGCAAGTGAGGAGAGGCTCGCATGAAGATTTTTGTTGTAGCGGCAATGGGCGCAGTCCTGCTGTCGGGGTGTGCCCCATTCGAGCACGGCCATTATTCGAATGACGTGTCTTACCGGAACACCGTGGGCGACCCTCCGGGTACGCCGTTGGTATATCGCCAAGATGACGCGTCAACGCGTCTTGCGGGCCATCCGTCGGCGCTGAACAAACCCAGCTCTCCTTGGTCAGCTGATCGGTACCATTCAGGTGCGATCAATACAGCTTATGTTCCGACGGCCCCGGTTGCCGCACAAAGCTATATCCAGAGCGCGCTTCCTGCGCCGGTAGCGCAGGCATCTTATGCGTTGCCGACGACCTACGTTCAGCCGCAGGTGCAGCAAGCATATGTTGCGCCGACGACCTATGTTCAACAGCCCGTTCAGCAGGCCTATGTCGCGCCGACCTACACGCAACCGGTCGCGCAAAGCTATGTGGCGCAGCAGACCTATATTCAGCCTGCATTGCAAAGCACGTATGCCGCCGCACCGGTTCAACAGCACAGTAATGTGCTGGCGACAAGCTATGGCGGGCCTCGTCTGGATGCTGACGGATACGCGATCTGCGATATTCCGTTTTCCGGTCACACGGCACACCAGACGCCGCAGTATCAGGCGCGCTTCTGATTTGCTGCACCGCAGCATAATGGCCTGAATTATGCAGGCTCGCCCCGTCAAACGGGCACGATAATCGCCGCGCCTGTTTGATCGGGCGCGGCTTTTTTACGTCGGCGCTCGGAAAATCGGTGCATTGAGGCTCGGATGCGGATGCCGGATTAAAATCTTGCGGAAGTTCTTCTGGAATAATGCTTCGGAATTAAAGGTTTGGAGAAGCGGAGCGTTTAACCTCCGCCCCAGAAACTGAGCAGGAGTACGTCATGCGCCGTGTCGCGTTGATCGGAGCTGGATTTATTGCGGACGCCCACCTGGGCGGACTCGCGACAGTGAAAGATGCCAAAGTCGTTGCCGTTGTCGATCCGTCACTGGGGCGCGCGAAGGCGATGGCCGACAGGATCGGTGCGCAAGCTTTTGCTTCCGTGGATGAAATGATCAGTGCCAAGGTCGCAGACGTTGCGCATGTTCTGACGCCGCCGCCGTTTCACCGCTTGGTCGCAGAACCGCTGCTTGAGGCAGGTATCGACGTGCTGCTCGAAAAGCCGATGGCGGAGACCTCCGAGGACTGTCAGGCATTGCTTGATGCTGCGGCAAAATCCGGCGCTAACCTGCGGATCAATCATAACTTTGTCTATCATCCGTCATTCCTGCGCCTGAAGAAACAGATCGAGAGCGGTCAATACGGAAAGCTGCGCGCAGTACAGATGCGTTTTGCGGCGCCGTTGCGGCAGATGGCGGCAAAGCAATTCGGCCACTGGATGTTTGATTCCCCGCGTAACCTGCTGATGGAACAGGTCGTTCACCCGCTCAGTCTGATTGACGACTTGCTGGGTCCGGTCAAACTATCCGGCGCACTGCCTGCCGAACCGACCCGCCCGACCGAGGGTGTGGCAATTACGAACAAGTGGTCGCTTTCCTTCACGTCTGATCGCGGCGACGCGCAACTGCAGGTTATGCTGGGTGCGAACTATCCGAGCTGGTCGATTTCCGCGCTGTGCGATGACGGCGTCATTGAAGCCGAGATGTTCGAAAGCCGCGTTGTCGGTCGCGGCGCGCATGCCGAGATTGCGCCCATCGATCACGCACGCCGCAGCTTTAAGGTTGCCAAGCAGGCGGCTGGTCAGGCGTTTGGCGGGCTGGGTTCCTATGCGGGAGAGATTCTCCGCGTCGGCGGCAAGTCCGACGGCTTCAACCGCTCGATGATCGGGTCTGTTGGTGCGTTTTACAAAGACCTCGCGGCGGGGGAAAAACTGACGGGCGACACGGGTCTGCGTCTTGTCGCCTTGTGCGAGGATGCGGCGGCGGTTGCCGACAACACGCCCATCCCTGCGGTGTCTGTGCCCGGCGCGAACGAAACCTACGACGTGGCGGTCCTCGGCGGCACGGGCTTTATCGGCCAGCATCTGACCGAGGCGCTCATCGCCAAGGGCAAGCGCGTTGCCGTCATGGCGCGCTCGACGAAGAACCTGCCGGGTCTTTTCCGTCACGAGCAAGTCGGCGTCTTCGCCGGATCAATCAGCGACAAGGCCGCCGTGGCCGATGTTGTGCGCCGTGCGCCCCATGTTGTGAACCTCGCCCATGGCGGCGGCGGTGCGGACCGTGATGCAATCACGGCGGCGATGGTCGGCGGAGCCGAGGTCGTGGCCGAAGCATGCCTCGCGGCGGAAACCGAACGGCTGTTGTTCGTCAGCTCGTCTGCCGCGCTTTGGCTGGGCGAAAAGGGCCTGAAACTCGACGCGGATACGCCGCCGGATCAAAACCCCGAGGCACGCGGCGATTATGGCTATGCCAAGGTCAAGGCCGAAGAGTCGATGCTGAAATTCCACGCTGAAAAAGGCTTGGCGGTTTCGATCCTGCGCCCAGCTGTGGTCGTGGGCGAGGGCGGCGCGCCGTTCCACTCCGCCCTTGGTGCGTTCAACACCGAAACGTGGTGCGTCGGTTGGAACAAGGGCAAAAACCCGCTGCCGTTCGTCCTCGCCGAAGACGTGGCGAGCGCCGTGATTGCGGCACTTGACGCTGACCGCGATGCGATTGCGGGCAAGGCGTTTAACCTTGTCGGCGATGTGCGCTGGACCGCGCGCCAGTATATCGACGAACTGGCCGAGGCGACGGGCCGTCCGCTGAAATTTCAGGCACAGGGCGGCGCGGCTGTTACTGGCATGGAGTGGCTGAAGTTCGTCGCGAAAAAGGTCTCGGGCCGAAAGGGCATTCCTGCGCCGTCGTCCCGCGATCTGAAATCGCGCGGCATGATCAGCGAGATTGATACCTCGGTTGAGAAGCGGGTGCTCGGATGGCAGCCGGTGGCCGATGAAGCCAAGTTCCGCGAGCGCGCGATTCTTGTTCACCGTGACTGATACCGTGCCAATTCGTTTGCTCTGGGTGTTCTCGACCTTTGCGGTCGGCGGACCCCAGCGGCGGATGGCAACACTGACCGGATCGCTCGGCGCGGGATATGAACATCTCGTGCTGGCGATGGATGGCCGCTATGAGGCCGAGGCGATTTTACCCGCCGGAATCGCCTATCGCCGTGTCGAGGCGGAGGTCCAAAAGGGCGGCTTTATCTCGCGGGCGAACATCCGCACTTTCCGGCAGGTTATCAAGGATCAGCAAGCCGACATTCTGCTGTCCTCGAACTGGGGCGCTGTCGAATGGCTGATCGCCAATCGGGGCAGGGCGGCGGTTCCCCACATTCATTTCGAAGACGGTTTCGGCCCTGACGAGCGCCCGGACCGGCAGAACCCGAAACGGGTTTGGGTGCGCCGCCTGGCATTCAGAAAACGCGGTCTTGAATTCGTCGCGCCCAGCCGTGTGCTTCAAAAGGTTTTCTCCGAAACGTGGAAGGTCAAACCGGCCCGCGTCCACCTGATTCCGAACGGTGTCGACCTTGATACTTTCTCGGCGCACCCGCGGCCCGAACGGCCCGTGACCATCGGGACCATCGCGGCCCTGCGGCGCGAGAAACGGCTGGATCGGCTGATAGACTGCTTTGCGGCGATGTCCGATAAATCAGCCCGTTTGCTGATCGTCGGCGGCGGACCGGAGCGCGAGGCGTTGCAGGCACAGGCCGCACCGCTCGGGGATCGCGTGACATTCGCGGGAGAGCAGGGCGACGTCTCGCCGTTTTTGCCTAAGATGGATATCTACGCGCTCAGTTCAGACACCGAGCAAATGCCCATTTCTCTTGTCGAAGGCATGGCCTCGGGCTTGCCGGTTGCCGCAACGGATGTGGGTGATGTTGCCGCGATGGTGGCACAGGCGAACCGGCCTCACGTTGTCCCGCTGCAAGATGATGCGGCCCTGACCAATGCACTTGATATGCTGACGGGCGATGCCAATGCGCGGCGTGTTCTTGGCGCGGCGAACAGCGCGAAGGCAAAATCCGAATACGGCCTTGAGGCCATGACACAGCGTTACGACGCGTTGTTCCGTAAAATGGCGCTGTCGAAATAATTTTCAAAACACCGGACACGCCAAAACCCCTCCGCCCGTTGCGGGCGGAGGCGGATTTCCGTTGATCGACGGCGGATCATATCCGGCGGACGATCAATCCGCGCGTCCGGCGGCGTGTCCGCCAAGCGAACCTTTCCTGCGCCGGGCGTCCGGTCGCCCACCGCCTCGGCCTGCTGTTTCAAACACCGCCGGATCAGACGCCGTGCAAAGCGCGGCAGATCCTTCAGCATCGCCTGCAAGACGGCAATCCGCTGCGATAGAAACGCAATGGAGAAACCGGCCAAGGGAACGGACTCGTCAGAGTGCAGAGCGGGGGCGGACCCGACCGCCGCCGCAACCGCACGGCTGCCGAAAATCAGACGGGCGGTCACGAATACCAGACACTGCGCGGCGGTTTCGGCGCGCAACAGGACCGACGAAATATACCGGCGTCCCCAATCCGGCATCATCGAACACGCAGGCGCGTGCGACAGAACCCGCAATGCAAAAACCAACCCCGCCAAAAGACGGAGCAGTCTCAACCGCTGGGTTTCAAGTGCCGCCTCCGTGTCTACTCTGTTCCGTGCCCTTCATTTAAAACAATGACAGGCAAAAGAAACAAAAAAGGAACAAAAGTCAAGCGGAAATCTCGGACACCCGGGCGAAACAGACGCGTTGTCATGCCCTGAACACCACAGAGCGCACGAAATGAGGCCGTCAATCAGCTGCCAACGAAACGGCTAAACCGAAATCTCGCACCAGACCGGAACGTGATCTGACGGTTTCTCCCAATCGCGCACGTCTTTGTCGATGCCAACGGCGGTTGTCCGGTCGGCTGCCTGCGGGCTAAGCAGCAGGTGATCAATTCGGATGCCATTGTTCTTTTGCCACGCCCCCGCCTGATAATCCCAGAACGTGAACCGCTCTCCTGTCGGGTTAAAGGCGCGAATCCCGTCGGTCCAACCCTGCGCCATCAGACGGCGGAACGCGGCGCGCGTTTCGGGCAGATACAGCGCATCCTCAAGCCAAACCTCGGGCCGCGCGGCGTCCTCGGGCTGGGGGATCACGTTATAATCGCCCAGCAGGATAACGGGTTCTTCGCGCGCCAACAGATCGGCTGCGCGCGTGTGCAGCCGCGCCATCCAAGCCAGCTTGTAATCGTATTTCGGGCCGGGTGTCGGATTGCCGTTCGGCAGGTATAGCCCGCCCAGCCGCACCGCTGATTCGTCGCCCGATATCGTCGCTTCGATCCAGCGGGCCTGTTCATCGGTTTCGTCACCGGGCAGCCCGCGCGAGACATCTTCGATCGGGCGTTTCGACAGGATGGCAACGCCGTTAAATCCCTTTTGCCCGTGCGTCTCGACATTATAGCCGAGGTCTTCGATCGCCGCGCGCGGAAAGGTTTCGTCCTGTGACTTGATTTCCTGAAGGACGACGACGTCAGGGGCCGTTTGTTTCAACCATTCCAGCAGCGTGTCGATACGCGCCTTAATGCCGTTGATATTCCAGGTCGCAATTTTCATATGCCTGTCATGCTCCAGACAACGGCAAAAGAAAAGGGGCCCGAAGGCCCCTTCCCAAAGTCATTGTGCAAAAAGCTTAGTGCTTGTCGCCGCCCATTGCGCCACCGGCACCAACTGCGGTGTTGCCGTTTGCTGCCGACGAGCCACCCGACGAAGCGCCACCGGCACCGCCGCCATTGATCATTTGCATCAGCTGCTGAATCAGCTGCTGAAGCTGTTGCATGATCTGGCCCATTGCCTGCTGCATGTCGCCGCCGGCTGTACCAGATGCACCGCCAGCGCCCTCTGCGCCGTCAGCCGAACCGGCAGATCCAGCCGAGTCGCCGGAACCGGAAGCACCAGCTTCACCAGCTGCATCACAGCTCGATTCGCCTTCTGCACCCGAAGCACCACCAGCACCCGAAGCGCCACCAGCGCCCGAAGCATCGCCTGCATCCGCAGC
>CALGNW010000013.1 GCA_937958345.1 uncultured Neomegalonema sp.
GGTTGCCGTGAGAGGCATGGCGGTTAAGGCGAGCGCCTTTGCGCGGGCCTCGCCGACCAGATGGGTCAGCGCCCAACTGCCGCCGCCATCGGGAATGAGGCCGACCTTTGCGAAGGACTGGATGAACTTTGCGCTTTCGGCAGCGAGGACAAGATCGCAGGCAAGCGCGATGTTCGCGCCCGCGCCCGCGGCCACACCGTTTACGGCGCAGATGACAGGAAAATCGAGCGAGCGGATCAGGCGGACGAGGGGGTTATAAAACGTGTCCAGCGTAGCGCCGAGGTCGGGCGGGCCGTCCATTTTTGACGGATCGCGGTCGCCTAAATCCTGCCCCGCGCAAAAGCCGCGCCCCGCTCCGGTGAGTAAAAGTGCGCGTTGCCCATCATCGCGCGCCGCCTCGATCGCCGTGCGCAGAGCGTTGTGCATTTCGTCGGTAAAGCTGTTCAAACGGTCCGGTCGATTGAGCGTTATTTCCGTCCAAGTGTCGTGCGGCTGAATCTGGATTGTGTCGGACATCGCCTCGCCTCCGCAACTCTCGCTGACAATTTGTTTGCATAAACCGACCGGGTGGTCAATTAATTACAGATGAGCGGGCGGAACCCTGTCGAAACAGTTTCGATGCTTGCGGATCGACCGGCCCTGAGGTCAGGATCGCAGGTGCAAAAAGGGCTTTACCGTCCCGAAAAAATTCTATGGGAGGAAACACGATGACATTCAAAACACTCAGGACGCTGGCCGCATCCGCCGCGATGCTGATGACAACAACCGCCGCATGGGCAGAAGCGGAACACACGCTGGTCATTTCGAGCTGGGCGCCGCCGACGCATAACATCAACGCGAAGATGTGGCCTAAATTCACCGAGATGGTCGAAGAGGCAACGGATGGCCGCGTGACTGCCGAACTGAAACTGGGCCTTGCACCGCCCCCCGCTCAGATGGATTTGGTGCAGGACGGCGCGGCGGATCTGTCGATCATTTTTCACGGCTATCAGTCGGGCCGTTTTGTCACGACAAAGCTGATCGAACTGCCCGGATATGAGGGCACGGCAGAGCAGGCGTCGGCAGCGTATTGGGACGCTTATGAAAAATACCTGAAAAAGGCGAACGAGCATCGCGGCGTCAAGGTCGTTGCGCTGCATACCCATGGTCCTGCACAACTGCATACCTCCAGCCCCCTCAGCGGTATGGACGCGATGAACGGCCTCAAGCTGCGGATTCCCGGCGGTGTCGGCGGTGATGTCGGCGCGGCGCTTGGCGCGACGGGCATTAAAGTTCCCGCGCCGAAAGTATACGAGACTCTGGCGTCGAATGCCGCCGACGGGGTCGTGATGCCAACCGAAGCGCGTAAGGGCTTTAAGCTGGTCGAAGTCGCGCCGCATATGTACGAAATGCCGGGTGGCCTGTATCGCGGTTCCTTCGCGTTTATTATGAACGAAGATGCGTTTGCCGATTTGCCGAAAGACCTGCGCGATATTCTCGACAACGAGGTCTTCGGCGCACCGCTGAGCCGTGAGATCGGCAAAATCTGGGACAGCGGCGATGCGGACAGTATCGCTCTGACCCTGAAAAGCGCGGGCAACAGCATCACGGTCGCGTCTGCCGACGAACAAGAAGCGTTCGGCAAAATGGCGGACGAGATCATCAAGAGCGTTATCGCTGAAGTCGCAGCCAAAGGCGTTGACGCGCAGGCGGCATACGATTCGATCAAATCCGGCATGGCCGAATAACACGCCGGAAAAAAAGGTCCGGCGCGTTGCGTGCCGGACCATCCTGCACGTCGGTGCATTGAGGGGTTGCGGATGCTGCGAACGCTTCAGACTATTCCGGTATTCGTGGCTTGCGCCGCCTTGTTCGCGATGATGGCGATGACGTTTTGCGATGTTGTGTCACGGTCGGTGTTCAATGCGCCGATTGAGGCGGCAACCGAGCTGACGCGGATTTTTATGGCCGTCGTCGTCTTTTGTGTGATGCCTGCGGTGTCGGCGCGGGGCGAGCATATCTCGGTCGATCTGGCCGATGGCGTGTTCGACCGCTTTGGCCTTGCGCGCTGGCGCGATGCCGCAATTTTTATTGTCTGCGGCGTGATGATGATCTGGCCGTTGCAACGGGTCTGGATACTGGCCGAGCGCATGCGTGACTATGGTGATGTGACCGAGTATCTGGCGATCCCTCAATTTTATGTCGGGTGGTTTATTGCCGCGTCATTGGCGGTGACAATCTGCGCGATGATTGTTGCCGGTCTGCTGAAGATTTTCCGGCCCGCAACGCAAGAGGCCGGCTCGTGACCGCCGCGCTGATCGGATTTGGTGTCGTCCTCGTCCTCGTGATGATGCGAATGCCGATTGTGTTCGCGATGGGCTTTGTCGGCACGTTCGGTTTTGTCTATGAGCGCGGCGGGTCGCTGTTTGACGAGCGCGGATTTAAGGCCGCGATGTCGATGGTCGGGCGGCAGATTACCGACACCGCGCAGGATTATGGCCTGTCGGTCATTCCGCTGTTCATCCTGATGGGTTTGTTCGTCAACAAGGGCGGGTTGAGCCGCGAGCTGTATGCGGTGTCGAATGCTTTCCTTGGCCATTTTCGCGGTGGGCTGGCGATGGCGACCGTTGCGGCCTGTGGCGGGTTTTCAGCAATTTGCGGATCGTCGCTGGCCACTGCGGCCACCATGTCAAAAGTCGCGATGCCGGAAATGCGGCGCTATGGCTATGCGGATTCGCTGTCGACCGCGTCGATTGCGGCGGGAGGCACGCTGGGTATTCTGATCCCGCCTTCGGTGATCCTTGTGATCTATGGCCTGTTGACCGAAACGTCGATTGGCAAGCTGTTCATGGCCGGGATTATTCCGGGGCTGTTGGGGATTTTGTTCTATCTGTTTGCGGTGCGGTGGACGGTCTATCGCAATCCTGATGCCGGTCCGGCGGGCGTCAAGACGTCGTGGTCCGACCGCTTTGCGGCCCTGCGCGGTGTCTGGGCGGTTCTGATCCTGTTTATTATCGTGATCGGCGGGTTGTATGGCGTGTTTGATTTCGAGCCGCTGAACCTGACATTCTCGCCAACCGAGGCGGCGGGAATGGGCGCGATGGGGGCGTTTCTGATTGCGCTGTTTCGCGGCGGGCTGACGCTGTCATCGACCTTTGAGACTTTGCAGGAAACGGCGTTCACGACCGCGAGCCTGTTTGCGGTTCTGATCGGTGCTCAGATTTTTTCGAACTTCGTCAACCTCGCCGGATTGCCCGAGGCATTGATCGAGCTGGTCACAGCCTATGATGTGTCGCCGATGGCCGTGATGCTGATGATCCTGTGCATCTATATCGTGCTGGGCTGTATCTTTGAGAGCCTGTCGATGCTGTTGCTGACCGTGCCGATTTTCTTTCCGCTGGTCACGTCGCTGGGGTTCGATCCGATCTGGTTCGGCATCGTTGTCGTTGTCGTCACCGAAATCAGTTTGATCACGCCGCCCGTCGGGCTGAACGTCTTTATCCTCAAGGGCGTTGTCGGGGATGTGACCACGGCGACCGTGTTTCGCGGGGTCACGCCGTTCTGGATTGCGGACCTGTTCCGGCTGGCCCTGATCGTGATGGTTCCGTGGCTGGTGCTGGTGCTGCCGAACTCGATGGGCGCGTTGGGGCATTGATGCTGGATCTTGGTAACCTGCCCGATGGTTTTCACGATGACCCCTATCCGGTCTATGCCGCCATGCGCGAGGATGCGCCGGTTTGTGTGCAGCCCGACGGGTCGGTGATCCTGAGCCGGTATACGGATTTGCTGGAAGTGTACCGCGATACGGCGCGGTTTATCTCGGACAAAAAGGCGGTGTTCGGGCCGAAGTTCGGGGCGGAGACGCCGCTGTATCAGCATCACACGACATCGC
>CALGNW010000014.1 GCA_937958345.1 uncultured Neomegalonema sp.
CCGGGACAACCTGAACGCCGCGAGAATGATTCAGCAGGTTTAAAACCTGCGGCGACGGGAGGTTCGCAACCGATCCGGCGCGGGGTCCCGATTTAATTCAAGAGATTTCCCTCGGCGATTCGTGCCGTTCAAGAGTTTTGCGCGGGTTTTAGGCGGGTTTTCCCTGAAGCAGGCGCGGCATCTCTCCCGACAGTCCCGCCGCCTGACGCATGAAAAAGCGCCGCGCCGGTCCCATGCGGTTCACAAGGTCGAGGCCCATGCCGCGAAGGGCGCGGACAGGCGTAATATCATTTGAAAACAGACGGTTAATCGCGTCCATGCCGAGGCCCATCGCGGTATTGTCAAACCGCCGCCACCGCTCGTAGCGTTTCAGAACGTCCAAAGCGCCGATATCCTCACCCCGCCGCGCGGCATCTGCAATCACCTGGGTAAGTGCGGCGGCGTCCTTAAATCCCAAGTTGAGTCCCTGACCGGCAATCGGATGGACCCCGTGCGCCGCATCACCAACCAGCGCCAACCGCGGGGCGCAATATTCATAAGCTAATGAAAGGCTTAGCGGATATGACCAGCGCGGACCGGTGACTTTGACGTCGCCGAGAAACTGGCCAAAGCGGCGTTTTATCTCAGCCTCGAAACCGGCGTCGTCCAATCCCATCGCAGCAGCGGCAACCGCCCGCCGCTCGGTCCAGACCAGCGAAGACCGGTTCCCGGTCAGCGGCAAAATTGCAAAAGGGCCGGACGGTAGGAAATACTCATGCGCAACCCCGCCGTGTGGCTCGGCATGCTCAACGGTGCAGACGACGCCGCTTTGCGGATAGTCCCATCCGGTATAACGGATGCCTGCCGCTCTCGCTGTGGGTGAATTTCTTCCGTCGCACGCTATTGCCAAACGGGCATCGAACGTGCCCCCGTCCTCCAGCTCCAACGTCGCGCCTGAGGTTGACCGGTCCACGTGACGCACGCGAACGGGATTGCGATGACTCACGGATGACATGTCTTCCATGGCCCCAAACAGGGCACGCCTGATATGACGGTTCTCAACAAGATGGCCAAACGGCTCGTCTCCGACCTCCGCATGATCAAAGTGCAGAAATGACGTGCCAGCCCCTTCGGACACCCGACCATCTGTGACGAGAATATCCTCAATCGGCTGGGCCTCGTCGCCGAGCCTGTCCCAAATCCCTAATGCCTGCAACATGTTACGCGACCCGGCAGCAATCGCAGTCGCCCGCCCGTCAAACCCGTCATCGCTGCGCGCGCTCTCCGGCGATGCATCGAAAAGCGTGACAGAAAGACCGGTCGACCCCAGCGCGATGGCCAATGCCGTCCCGTTCAAGCCGCCGCCGATGATCGCGATGTCAGATTTTGTTTCCATATCACCAAGCATAGGCTGGTGCGCAAGCGTTCCAAGGGCTCAATCGTCGCGACCGCGAGATGCGCGATTGTATCCATCTCATGGCTCAGGATGATTCTGCCCAGAACTCACGCACGTTAGCCTCTCATCAGCCTTAACATTTAGTTGACGCTCGGGCTGGACGGATCGCGGCTTTACGGGCTACTATTGCCCTAACGCCTGGCAAAAGATTGGGCATTGAGGCAGTTAAGTATATGACGACGCGCAGATTTTCCGATCTGCCTGAGTACGCGTTTCCGCGTCTTCGGGCATTGCTGGACCGCCATCAGCCCGGCGGCGCCGAGATTGCTATGTCGATTGGTGAACCGCAGCACGCACTGCCGCCAATCCTTGCGGAAACGCTGGCGAAGCATGCCCATCTGTACAACAAATATCCCCCGATCGACGGAACGCCGGGATGGCGCGAGGCCGTGGCGGGTTGGTTGACGCGTCGCTACGATCTTGACGGTTCACTCGACCCCGACGCGCAGGTTCTGCCCCTCAACGGATCACGCGAAGGGCTGTTCGGCGCGGCTTTGGCTCTGGCACCGGGCGAGAAGAACGGTAAGCAGGCGGCGTTTCTGATGCCGAATCCGTTTTATCAGGTTTATGCGGCGGCGGCGCTGGCGATTGGGGCTGAACCGATCTGCGTACCGGCCACGCGCGAGACCGGCTGGCTGCCTGATTTTTCTGCCCTGCCCGAAGATATTCTCGAGCGCACGACGTTCGCGTATTACTGCTCTCCGACCAATCCGCAGGGCGCGGTTGCCGATGCCGCCACGCTGGCGCGGATGGTGGCGCTCGCCGAGACGTATGGTTTCGTGATTGCCTTCGACGAACCCTATTCCGAGGTTTACCGCGACACCCCGCCCCCCGGCGCATTGTCGGCGGTCGCCGCCGAGGGTGCGGACCCCGAGCGGGTGCTGGTATTCAACACGTTGTCCAAACGTTCGAACGCGGCAGGTCTGCGATCCGCTTTTGTGGCGGGCGGGGAAAAGTCAATCAGTGCGATCAAGCGCCTGCGGGCATATTCGGGTGCACCCAACCCTCTGCCCGCGATCCATGCCGCCGAGGCGCTGTGGCGCGACGAGGCGCATGTCATCGAGAACCGCCGTCTCTATCAGGAAAAATACGCGCTGGCGGACGAGATTCTCGGCGGATTGCCGGGCTATCTGCCTCCCGATGCCGGATTTTTCCTGTGGTTAGATGTCGGAGACGGCGAGGCGGGCGTGGTCGAGCTGTGGAAAGAGGCGGGCGTCAAATGCCTGCCGGGTGCATATCTCGGGCGTGGTGATCCCCGCTTTAACGGCGGCGAAAATCCGGGGGCGCGATACATGCGGGCGGCGCTGGTCGAAAGTTCCGAGGCGATCAGGCCGGGGCTTGAGGCAATTGCCCGTCTGCTGCGGAAAAATGCGGGAGTTGAGACGTGACAGCAACGACTGAGACACCCGACGAATCCGAACCGTCGCGCTTTATGCTTCCGGCGGTGAGTACGCGTGCCGTGGCACTTGGCCTCGGGGTGTTGACCTTTATTGTTTGGGCCGCCTTGTTCAGTCACTCGCCGCGCGATGCCAGCTTTTGGAATGCGACCAGCGACGCAACCGGCAACTGGTTCGGCGGGTTCGGCGCAAACCTGTCCAGTGCGTTTTTCTATGCGCTGGGCAATGCCTCGTACCTGCTGCCGCTGGCACTGGCTGTATGGTGTTGGCGTTTGTGGAGCGGTTTTTATCAGCGCCGCGTTGTCTCTTTGCTGCGGCTTGGTCCGGCGAGCGTCCTCGGCCTGCTTGCCGGGGCGGGGTTCTTGTCGGCTGTACCGGGCAAGATGGTCGCGGGAACCGGATTTGGCGGTTTTATCGGGGACCGCCTGATTCTTCCTTTTGCGCGGATGTTCTATGGCATGGGATTTGATGCGCCCTATCAGATTCCGGGCTTGCTGTTGGCCCTTGGTGCGCTGGCCGGTTTTGGTGTGGCCTGCGGCATGACCCGCCCCGAGGTGACTGTGCTTTGGCGCGGGACTGTCGAAAAGATCAAAAGCATTTTTTCCCGTGACCGCAGACAGGCTCTGTCTGACAGCGTGATGGCCCGCACCAGCGATCTGACGAAACGTCTGCGCACACGCACTGTCGTTCCGGAACGTCCGATGACGTTGCGCGGCGATAACATCGACGCGGCGGCACGCAGCGAAAGCTTGCGGGGGACGCCGCTCGAAACCGCTCAGAAACGCAAAAAAACCAAAGAAAAGCCCGCCGCCAACCCGAAAAATAATGTCGGAAAGCGGCGTAAGGGTTCCCAGGAAATGGCTCCGGCGCTCGAACTGCTCAGCGTTCCCAAGCGCCCCGCCCGTCCGATGAGTCAGGCTGAGCTGGAGGACGAAAGCGCGCGTCTTCTGACGGTGCTGAATGATTTCGGCGTTAAGGGTGTGATGAAGGGCGTCAGCCAGGGGCCGGTGATTACGCTGCACGAATTCGAACCTGCACCGGGCGTCAAGGTATCGCGCGTCGTCAGCCTTGCCGAAGACATCGCACTGAATTTGGGTGCGCAGGCGGTCCGTGTTGCTCCGGTAAAAGAACGCTCGGTCATCGGGATCGAACTGCCGAACTCGCGCCGTGAAACGATCTTTCTCAAGGAAATCATGGAACCGCTGCTGCAGCATCCCGACCCTTTGCCGGTCGCGCTGGGCAAAGCCATCGACGGTACGATCCGTATTGCGTCGCTGGCAAAGATGCCTCACCTGCTGGTCGCGGGGACCACAGGCTCGGGTAAATCGGTCGGCATTAACGCGATGATCCTGTCGCTGCTCTACCGCCATCCGCCGTCTGAATGCCGGATGATTATGATCGATCCGAAGATGCTGGAACTCAGTGTCTACGACGGTATTCCGCACCTGCTCTCGCCGGTTGTCACCGACCCTAAAAAGGCTGTGATGGCCCTCAAATGGGTCGTGCGTGAGATGGAGGACCGCTATCGTAAGATGGCCGATATGAACGTGCGGAACCTCGCCGGATATAATGCGCGGATGGAAGAGGCGATTGCGGGCAACGAGACCCTGCGCCGCAATGGTATGGACGAGGCCGGCGATCCGACCATCATCGAATACCAGCCTGAAAAACTGCCTTTCATCGTCGTCATTGTTGACGAAATGGCAGACCTGATGATGACGGCGGGCAAAGAGGTCGAGGCCTGCATCATGCGCCTCGCGCAGATGGCGCGTGCCTCGGGTATTCACATCGTCATGGCCACCCAGCGTCCGTCTACCGACATCATCACCGGCGCGATTAAGGCAAATTTCCCGACTCGCATGTCGTTCCAGGTTACCTCGGCGATCGACAGCCGCACAATTCTCAACGAAATGGGCGCCGAGCAGTTGCTCGGCATGGGTGATATGTTGTTCCAGTCAGCGGGCAAGCGGTCAATGCGCGTCCATGGCCCCTTTGTTTCCGACGAAGAGGTTCGTGCAGTCGCTGATGAACTGCGGACATTGGGCGGCGATGCCGTAGATCAGGTCGAGTTCGAAGAGTTAGAGGGCGGGCGTACTGACATTGACGAAATCCTCGGCCTTGCCCCTTCGGGGGGTGCATCGGGCGATGATGCTTTGTACGATCAGGCTGTTGCCATTGTCGCGCGCGATCAGCGGGCGACGATAAGCTATATCCAGCGGCGGCTGCAAATCGGCTATAACAAGGCCGCGCGTCTGATCGAACAAATGGAAGAACAGGGCGTCGTCACACCGGCAAACAACGCCGGTAAACGCGAAATTCTGATCGGCGAGCGGTAACACCGTTTGCACGGCAGCTGGCGGTAAACCCGTTATCGCCCTGCCGACACCCGTTTTCGGCCCCAATCAGGCGCTATCTTATAGTCTGTTAACGAAGCCCGTTTATGCATGTAGACTGTAAATGAATCCGGCTGGGTGACGGAATATGCCGGGTCGACCGTAAAAGATGTAACTGGTTGAAAGCGGGACGTCCGATCTGTCGGCGTTCGAGTGAGGATTAAAGTGATTATGAACCGACGTTCTCTCATCGCCGCATTGTCGGCCTTTGCGACCGCACCGACATTTGCCGCTGCGCAAAGCTACGATCCCGCGATTGTAGACGCATTGTCGCGCTATCTTAATACCATCACGACAATGCAGGGGACGTTTACCCAGCAGGCGCCGGATGGCCAGCAGATTGCCGAAGGCGAGTTCTTTATGAAACGCCCGGGCCGCATGCGTTTCGAGTATTTTGACCCGTATCCGCTTGAAATGATCGCAGACGGAACATGGGCCGGTGTCATCAACCGCCAGACCAAAACCCTGACGCAGGTTCCGCTGTCGCGCACGCCGCTGTACCTTTTGCTCGATGAAAACATCGACCTCGCATCCAGCGGATCGATCCAGTCTATCGAGCGCGCTCCCGGCATCGTCAACGCGCGTGCGATTGATCCCAGCAATCCGGGGCAGGGTTCGATTACCATGGTGTTCTCGACAACGCCGGTCCAACTGCTGAAATGGGTCATAACGGACGAGCAGGGCCGTTCCAGCGTTATTTCGCTGCGCAACGTGACGCGCGGCCAGTACATTGACCCCCGCAAGTTCGTCATCAACGACCCGAGCTTTGACCGCAGCGGCAGAAACGAAAAATAATCCCGCACTTTCCGGCTGGTGCGCAATGCAAATCCCTCAGGGCCATCTGCTTCGGCAGGGGGCCCTTTTTTGTTGGCGGCTGCGTCATTGTGCGCACGCCGGGGCTTCCCCCCGATTCGAAACTCGGCTATCACTGTAAGGCAATGGGGCCGGGTGATTTGCGGCCCGGAAAACGAGGGTAGCATGAAGTTTTTTGTCGACACTGCGGTGATCTCGGAAATTGAAGAACTGGCCTCAACCGGCATGGTCGACGGTGTCACGACGAACCCTTCGCTCATCCACAAATCGGGGCGCGACTTCAAAGAAGTTATCGCAGAGATTTGTAAACTGATCCCCGGTCCGGTCAGTGCCGAGGTTGCGGCAACCGAATTCGGGCAAATGGTCGCCGAGGGCCGCGAGTTGGCAAAAATTGCCGATAACGTGACTGTCAAACTGCCTCTGACTTGGGATGGCCTGCGTGCGTGTCGCACCCTGACTGACGAGGGGCGCATGACCAATGTGACGCTCTGCTTCAGCGCCAATCAGGCCCTGCTGGCGGCAAAGGCCGGCGCGACCTTCATCTCGCCCTTCATTGGCCGTCTCGATGATATGGGGATCGAGGGAATGGAGCTGATTCATGAAATCCGCACCATCTATGACAACTACGATTTCCGTACCGAAATTCTGGCTGCCTCGATCCGCACGGTCAATCACCTCAAGGATTCCGCGTTGGCCGGTGCCGATGTCGCGACCATCCCGCCGTCGACCCTCAAGGCGCTCGCCTCGCATCCGCTAACGGATAAGGGCCTCGCCGCATTTCTGTCCGATTGGGAAAAAACCGGCCAGAAAATCATCTAACCGCCAAAATTCGCGCCACCCGTAAAAAGCGGGGGCGTAACAGAGTCCCGCAAAAAACAGGGACCGACCGAGAGCACAAGCAGGAGATACAGGCAATGACCCCCGAAGGAACCGGATCCGAGGCGCTGGCCCCCGCGCCGCGCGACAAAAAACTCAACGCCTCGGCTGTCCGGCGTTATCTGGTCGAAAACCCCGGAATCGTGCTCGATGACGCCGAACTCGGCCAGCAACTCGTCGAGGCCGCAAACGCAAATCTTGGCGATAACGTCTATGATATGCAGGGCGCGGTAATGCACCGGATGCGCCGCCGCCTGCGCGCGGTCGAAGTGGAACGCGAAGAGATTATCGACGCGGCCACCGAAAACATGGTGTCGATGAATTCGATCCACGACGCCGTGCTGACGATGCTCGAAGCCCCGACCTTTTCCGAGTTCATCGACATCGTCGGCGCACGTTTCGGGAAACTGCTGGCGGTCGACTCGATCCGGCTGTGCCTTGAAAGCGAATTGGCCGAGGAAGAAACGCCCAAGCCGGAGGGCAATACCCTCATGGCGATCCATCCCGGTGACGTTGACCGCTTTTTCCACGGCATGAGTTGGGGTGTCACACTGCGTGAGGCCGAACCCGAGACGATGCACATTCATACCGATCAGCGGATCACGTCCGAGGCGCTCGTCCGACTTGATTTCGGCGAGGGCACGCGCCCCGGCGTGCTGGTTTTCGGCGCACTCGACTCGGATCGCTTCCATGACGAGCAGGGCGGCGAATTGCTCGTGTTCCTCGGTGGCGCGATCAGCCGTGTCATGCGGCGTTGGCTCGATGGCGCAGGAATGGCCGCCTGATCAGGTGAGACGAGCCCGTACCGTCGATGGTCTGGTAAACCAATGGCTCTCCTCGTTGCTCGCACGCGGGATGAGCCAGTACACCATCGACGGTTACCGGCATGACGTATCGGTTTTTCTCGCGACTCTCGCGCCTGCCGACTGCGAAAGACATCGTGGCAACGGGCCTGATCTGGTTCCTGGTGAAACGCTGCCAGTTTCCGCGCTTTCCGGTGTCACGACAAAGGAACTGCGCGTTTGGATGGCGCAGTTGAGGATTGACGGAGTCGGCAAGGCATCGATCGCGCGCGCCTTATCCGCGTTAAAGACCTTTTACAATTATGCTGCCGATACCCATGAGGTAAAGGCCGACGCCGTGCGTGCTGCACGCACCCCGCGGGCGCCGAAACCGCTTCCGAGGCCGTTGACCGCTGCCGATGCGATGCTGGTGCTCGAATCCACCGATCTAACAACCGATACCGATTGGATTGCCCTGCGCGACACCGCCGCGCTGACGGTGCTGTACGGGTGCGGTTTGCGCATTTCCGAGGGCCTATCGCTCAAAGGCAAAGACGCACCGTTGGGCACGTCCCTACGGATCACCGGTAAGGGCGGAAAGGAACGGCAGGTTCCTGTGCTGGCGCAGGCGCGCTCTGCCGTCGAAGCCTATCGCGCTGCCTGTCCTTTTACACTTGAGGCTGACAAAGCCCTGTTTCGTGGCGCACGTGGCGGCGCGCTTAATCCGCGAATTCTACGCCAAACTATGAGCTGTGTGCGCACAATGCTGGGCCTGCCCGACGACGCAACACCCCACGCGCTGCGCCATAGCTTTGCGACGCATCTGATGGAGGCGGGCGGCGATCTGCGGGCGATCCAAACCTTGCTGGGTCATGCCAGCCTGTCGACAACCCAAAGGTATACGGCGGTGGACGAGGAACGGCTGTTATCAGCCTACGAAAAATCCCACCCGTCAGCGACCGGCCTCTGACGTTCACCGGTCAGACCGCTTGGCGAGCGGCTTTTGGCATTTGCAACGGTTCGGCCAGTACCGCCAAGGTCACACACTTGCCCGACCTCTGTCTCGGCAATGCTGGCAAGCTTGCTCTCGCTGTCTTGATCTCCCGGTCAATCTGCGATTTCCGGATTATCCATGATGCAAACGCGGTCAGGATTGCAGAGGATAGGGCAATCAACACAAAGGAAGGTGTGAATCCATTTGCCGGCTGAAGGGCGTATTCGCAATTTACGGCGGTATTATCGCGGCTTGTGGAAAAGCCCGGCCATTTCGACATGCGCGGACCAGCGGAACTGATCGACTGGCATCACGCGCTCCAGCACGTATCCGCCGCTTGCCAATGTCGCCGCATCGCGGGCAAAGCTGGCGGGCATACACGATACACCGACGACCACAGGCACGGTTGAACGGGCAATTTCCTGTGCCTGTGCTTTTGCGCCAGCGCGCGGCGGATCAAAAACGACCGCATCG